>JBKBTU010000002.1:12237-24069 GCA_046290715.1 Sphingomonas sp.
TGCGATCACCGCGATCGCTGCGGCGCGCGGCCTGGATATCGCGATCGAGCGCGTCCACGACCTGCCCGCCAGCCCCTGCGACCCCGCCCTGATGGACCTGCTCGACGCCGCCACGACCGCGGCCGGCCAGCCGGTCCGCCGGCTGGTGTCGGGGGCGGGGCACGACGCGATGATCATGGCGGCGCTGTGCCCGATCGCGATGCTTTTCGTCCGCTGCCGCGGCGGCATCAGCCACAATCCGGCCGAGCATGTCGAGGCCGCCGACGCCGATGTCGCGCTGCGGGTGATGACCGGCTTCATCGAACGCTTGGGAGAGCATGTTGGCGAGCCTTGATCCCACCCTGTTCGGCGAGATCGACCCGCCGCAGCGCCTGCTGATGGGCCCCGGCCCGGTCAACGCGCATCCGCGCGTGCTGCGCGCGATGTCGGCCGACCTGCTGGGTCAGTTCGACCCCGAGATGACCGGCTATATGGAACAGGTCATGGCGCTGTACCGGCCGGTGTTCGGCACGGACAATCGCTGGACCTTCCTCGTCGACGGCACCGCCCGCGCCGCGATCGAGGCGTCGCTGGTGTCGCTGGTCGAGCCCGGCGACACGGTGCTGGTCATCGATTTCGGCCGCTTCGGCCTGCTGCTGAAGGAGATCCTGGCGCGGATCGGCGCCACCGTCGTCTCGGTAGAGGCCCCCTGGGGCGAGGTGGTGCCGCGCGACGCGATCGCGGCGGCGATCGCGCGGTGCGGCCCCCGCGTCGTCGCCACGGTTCATGGCGACACCTCCACCACCATGGCGCAGCCGCTCGACGGGCTGGGCGAGCTGTGCCGGGCCGCGGGGGCGTACAGCTATGTCGATGCGACCGCGACGATCGGCGGCATGGCGATCGCGGCGGACGGCTGGGGCGTCGACGTCGTCACCGGCGGGTTGCAGAAGTGCCTGGGCGGTCCGTCGGGCTCGGCGCCGATCACCGTCTCGGATCGCGCTGCGGAGCGGATCCTCGCCCGGCGGCACGTCGAGCGCGGCATCCGCCGCGACGATATCCGCGATGGCTACGGGCCGCGGATCGCGTCCAACTATTTCGATCTCGCCATGGTCATGGATTACTGGAGCGAGAAGCGCCTCAACCATCATACCGAGGCGACGACGATGCTCTACGGTGCGCGCGAATGCGCGCGCGTGGCGCTGGGCGAGGGGCTGGCGGAACGGTTCGCGCGGCATGCGCGCGCCGGCGCCTCGGTCGCGGCGGCGGCGCGGGCGATGGGCCTCGCCGTGTTCGGCGACGATGCGCACCGGATGACCAACGTCACCGCGATCCACATTCCCGATGGCATCGACGGCGAGGCGGTGCGTCGCCGGATGCGCGAGGATTTCGAGATCGAGATCGGCACCGCCTTCGGTCCGCTCGCCGGCAAGGTCTGGCGGATCGGCGCGATGGGCTACAACGCGATGAAGCACAAGGTCGCGATCACGATGAGCGCGCTCGAGACGGTGCTGCGTGCCGAGGGCTTCGTCGCCCCGCCGGGGGCCGGCGTCGATGCGGCGCTGGCGGCGTGGGACGCATGAGCGGCCGCGACCTGATCGGCTATGGCGCGTCGCCGCCGGACGCGCGCTGGCCGGGCGGCGCGCGGATCGCGGTCCAGTTCGTCGTCAATTACGAGGAAGGCGCCGAGAACAGCGTCCTCAACGGCGATGCCGGGTCGGAGGCGTTCCTGTCCGAGATGGTCGGCGCCGCGAGCCATCCCGCGCGGGCGATGGCGATGGAAAGCCTGTACGAATATGGCAGCCGCGCCGGCTTCTGGCGCCTGCACCGGCTGTTCACCGCGCGTGGGCTTCCCGTCACCGTCTTCGGCGTCGCCACGGCGATGGAGCGCCACCCCGCGGCGGTCGAGGCGATGCTCGCGGCGGGATGGGAAGTGGCGAGCCACGGCCTGCGCTGGATCGACTATCAGACCGTGCCGGAGGCGGTGGAGCGCGACCATGTCGCACGCGCGATCGCACTCCACACGCGACTGACCGGCGAACGCCCGCTCGGCTGGTACCAGGGGCGCACCAGCCCCAATACGGCGCGGATCGTGCGCGAGGAGGGCGGCTTCGTCTACGATGCCGACAGCTATGCCGACGATCTGCCTTATTACGTGGAGGGGCAGCTGATCGTCCCCTATTCGCTCGACGCCAACGACATGAAGATGGTGGCGCTGAACGGCTTCACCGAGGGCGAGCAGTTCTTCCGCTACCTGCGCGATACGTTCGAGGCGCTGCGCGCGGAGGGCGGGCGGATGATGTCGGTCGGATTGCACGGCCGCATCGCCGGGCGCCCGGCGCGCGCACTCGCGGTTGCGCGGTTCGTCGACCATGTCATCGCCAGCGGCGATGCCTGGATCGCACGGCGGATCGACATCGCGCGCCACTGGCTGGCGGTGCACCCGGCATGACGATCGACGATCCCAAGGCGCTCGCCGAGGTGACGGCGGCCTTCCACGCCTATGAGCGCGCGTTGATGGCGGACGACATTCCGGCGATGGACGCGCTGTTCCACGACGCGCCCACGACGAACCGCTATGGCGTGGGCGAAGTCCTGTACGGGATCGAGGCGATCCGCGCGTTCCGGAAAGGGCGCGGCGGATCGCCGCAGCGGCGGTTGGGGCGCGTCGCCATCACCGTCTACGGCGACCGGTTCGCCACCGCCGACGCCGAATTCTACCGCGAGGGCAGCGACCGGCGCGGGCGGCAGACGCAAGCCTGGGTCAAATTATATGACGGCTGGAAGGTCGTCTCCGCGCACGTCAGCCTGGAGGGAAGCGGATCATGACCGCGCTGTTCGAGCACAGCCCCTGGGTGGAGGCGCGCGCCGATGCGCTGCCCTCGTCGGGGGATCGCCATGCCGATCTGATGGCGGTGGTCGCGGCGGCGAGCGGCGAGGAGCGGCTGGCGCTGATCCGCGCCCACCCGGAACTGGCGGGAAAGGCGGCGATCGACGGCACGCTGACGCGGGCGTCCGCCGCGGAACAGGCCTCCGCCGGCCTCGACCGGCTGACCCCTGCGGAGTTCGCACGCTTTCACGACCTCAACGACCGCTATCGCGCGCGCTTCGGTTTCCCCTTCATCATCTGCGTGCGGCTGACCGACAAGGCGGGGATCCTCGCGGCGATGGAGGCGCGGCTGGCCAACGATCCCGAGACCGAGATCGCGGCGGCGATCGACGAGATCGGCAAGATCACCCGCCTCAGGCTGGAGGATGCGGCATGAGTCTTGTCGACCTGGAGGCGCGGGTCGCGCGCGATCTGGAATGGCTCGACTGGGGTGGCGCCGACTGGACGGTGCCGCGCGGGGCCCATGTCCATGACGTGCTGATCGTCGGCGGCGGGCAAAGCGGGCTGGCGGCGGCGTTCGCGCTGATCGGCGAGCGGGTGAACCGGTTGCTGGTGCTCGACGAAAATCCGGCGGGGCGCGAGGGGCCGTGGGTCACCTATGCCCGGATGCGGACGCTGCGCACGCCCAAGCAGCTGACCGGCGTCGACATGGGCATCCCCAGCCTCACCTTCCGCGCCTGGTATGAGGCGCAGTTCGGCACCGAGGGCTGGGCCGCGCTCGGCAAGATCCCGCGGCCGATGTGGATGGAGTATCTGCGGTGGTATCGCCGCGTGCTCGACCTGCCCGTGCGCAACGACGCCAGGGTGGTGGCGATCGATCCCGCCGCGCCGGGTCTGTTCCATGTCACGCTGGCCGATGGCGAGGTGCTGACGACGCGCAAGGTGGTGCTGGCGACCGGCATCCAGGGCGGCGGCGAATGGCATGTGCCGCAGTTCGTCAGCGACGCCCTGCCGCCGCATCTCTACGCGCATACCTCGGCGGCGATCGACTATGCGGCGCTGGCGGGCAAGCGGATCGGCATCCTCGGCATCGGCGCCTCGGCCTTCGACAATGCCAATGCCGCGCTCGAGGCGGGGGTGGCGGAGGTCCACGTCTTCGCGCGGCGGGCGGCGCTGCCGCGGGTCAACCCGATCCGCTTCATGGAGCGGGTGGGCCTGACGCCGCGCTACCCCGCACTCGGGGATGCGGACAAGTACCGGGCAATGCGTGACTTCCTGATCAAGAACCAGCCGCCGACCGGCGACATGTTCGAGGCCGCGGCGGCCCACCCCGGCTTCACCCTGCATCTCGGCAGCCCGTGGCTGTCGGTCGCACCGGCGGGGGAGGGCGCGCGGGTGACGACGCCGCAGCGCGCCTTCGACTTCGATTTCCTCGTGCTGTCGACCGGGCTGCTGTCCGATCCGGGGTTGCGGCCAGAGCTGCGCGGGCTCGCGGACCGCATCGCGCGCTGGGCAGACCGCTACACCCCGCCGACGGGCGCCGCGCACCCGTTGCTCGACGCGCACCCCTATCTGGGGCCGGCGTTCGAGCTATTGCCGCGGCGCGCGGAGGATGCGGCGTCGCTGCACGGATTGTTTGCGTTCAACTATTCTGCCCTGGCGAGCATCGGCCTGTCGGCATCGGCGCTGTCGGGATTGAAGCATGCGCTGCCACGGCTCGCCAAGGGGGTGGCCGACCAGCTCTTCCTCGACGACGCCGAGGCGCTGGTCGATGCCTTCATCGCCTATGACGAGCCCGAGTTCGCCGGCGAATGGTCGCGGAAGGCAACAGCATGACCAGCCTGTCGACGCATGTGCTCGACACGATGCACGGTCGCCCGGCGGCGGGGATGGCGGTGAGCCTGCACGGTCCGGACGGGCCGATCGCGTCGGGGACGACCGATGCGGACGGGCGCTGCCCCGGCCTGTTCCCGACCGGACTGGCGGCAGGCGGCTATCGTCTCGACTTCGGGGTGGCGGCGTATTTCCGCGCCGCCGGCGTGACGCTGCCGGACCCGCCGTTTCTCGACGTGGTGACGATCACCTTCGGCATCGCCGCGGCGGGCGGGCATTATCATGTGCCGCTGCTCGTCTCGCCGTTCGCTTATTCCACCTATCGCGGGAGCTGACGTGGCCATCCGTTTCATCCTCGACGGCGAGACGATCGAGATCGCGGACGCGCCCGCGACGGCGACGCTGCTCGACCATCTGCGCTATACGATGCGCCGTACCGGCACCAAGGAAGGCTGCGCCGAGGGCGATTGCGGCGCGTGTACGGTGCTGGTCGGAGAGGCACGGGGTGGCGGCGTCGCGTGGCGCGCGGTCAACGCGTGTATCCAGTTCCTGCCGATGCTCCACGGCAAGGCGCTGATGACGGTCGAGAGCCTGACGGCCGCGGGCGTGCCGCCGACGCCGCTCCAGGCTTGCATGGCGGCGAACGGCAGCTCGCAATGCGGGTTCTGCACGCCGGGTTTCGTCATGGCGCTACACGGCCGCAGCATCGGCGCGGTCGGCTGCGACCTGCCGGTCGAGGATGTGATCGCGGGCAATCTGTGCCGCTGTACGGGCTATGGCCCGATCCTGGAGGCGGGCCGCGCGGCGCCGCCGATCGCACGCGACGACGCGGCGCTGGCGGCGCAGCTCGCAGCAATCCCGGCGGGGGCGTCGGGGGCGGGCTGGCATGCGCCGGAGAGTGTCGAGGCGCTCGCGGCGTTGCTCGCCGCCACGCCGGATGCGCGGATCGTGGCGGGGGCGACCGACGTTGCGCTCTGGGTGACGAAGGGGCTGCGCGACCTGGGACCCGTCGTCTTCGTCGGCGACATCCCCGAACTGCGCCGATTGGACGAGGATGCGGACGGTCTGACCATCGGTGCGGCGGTCCGCTATGCGGACGCGCATGCCGCGCTCGGCCGCCTGCACCCCGATCTCGGCGAGCTGGTGCGCCGGCTCGGCGGGTTGCAGGTGCGCAACGCGGCGACGGTCGGCGGCAATATCGCCAACGGCTCGCCGATCGGCGACGGGCCGCCCGCGCTGATCGCGCTCGACGCGACGCTGACGCTGGCCGGCGCGGAAGGGCGGCGCACGATCCCGCTGGCTGACTATTTCCTCGACTATGGCCGGCAGGACCGCCGTCCGGGTGAATTCGTCGAAAGCGTCTTCGTGCCACGTCCGCATACAGACGACCTCATCTACATCGCCAAGCTGTCGCGGCGGTTCGACAGCGACATTTCCGCGGTGTGCGGCGCGCTGCGGTTGCGGATCGTGGACGGCGTCGTCGCAGAGGCGCGCGTGGCGTTCGGCGGCATGGCGGCGACCCCGCGTCGGGCGGCGGGTTGCGAGGCGGCGCTGACCGGCCGGACCTTCGACGAAGCGACGATCGCGGAGGCGGCGGACGCGCTGGCGGGCGACTTCACCCCGCTCGACGACGTGCGCGGCAGTGCCGCCTATCGCGGGCAGGCGGCGGCATCGTTGCTGTGGCGCATGTGGCATCGCGAGGCGGGGCACCGGGTCTCGGTGCGCGACGTGGAGGCGGCGGATGCCTGACGTCGTCCCGAAGCCCTCGCTGCCGCACGACAGCGCGGCGCTGCACGTCACGGGCGTGGCGCGCTACATCGACGACCTGCCCGAGGCCGTCGACCTGCTCCACCTCGCGTTCGGGCTCGGGAGCGAGGCGCATGCGGATATCGTCGCCATCGACCTCGACGCAGTGCGTGCCGCGCCCGGCGTGGTCGCGGTCTATACCGCCGCCGACATTCCGGGCGAGAACGACGTCAGCCCGGTGGCGCACGACGATCGCCTGCTCGCAGACGGCACCGTCACCTATGTCGGCCAGCCGATATTCGTGGTCGCGGCGACGAGCCGGGATGCGGCGCGACGGGCGGCGCGATTGGGGCGGATCGACTATGCGCCGCGGGCGCCGCTGGTCTCGATCTCCGCCGCGCGCGCGGCCGGATCGTGGATCGAGCCCGCGCAACGGATGGCGCGGGGCGATGCCGGGGGTAGGCTCGCGCAGGCCACGCACCGCCTGATCGGCGGGCTCGCGATCGGCGGGCAGGACCATTTCTATCTCGAGGGGCAGATCGCGCTGGCGACGCCTGGCGAGGAGGGGCAGGTGCATGTCCTCAGCTCGACCCAGCACCCCAGCGAGGTCCAGCATCTGATCGCGCAGGTGCTCGGCCTGAGCTCCGCCGACGTCACCGTGGAGGTGCGACGGATGGGCGGCGCCTTCGGGGGCAAGGAGACGCAGGCCGCGGCCTTCGCTGCCGCCGCCGCGCTTGTCGCGCACCGAACCGGCCGCCCCGCGAAGTTCCGGTGCGACCGGGACGACGACATGATCGTCACCGGCAAGCGTCACGAATTCGAGGTGGCGTGGGACGTCGGCTTCGACGACGCGGGGCGTATCGAGGGGCTGCGGCTGACGCTGGCGTCGCGGTGCGGCGCGACCGTCGACCTGTCGCCGGCGATCAACGACCGCGCGATGTTCCACAGCGACAATTGCTACTGGCTGCCGAACGTGGAGATCCTGTCCGAACGGTGGAAGACGAATACCGTTTCGGCCACCGCCTTCCGCGGTTTCGGCGGGCCGCAGGGCATGCTGGCGATCGAACGGGTGATGGATGCGGTTGCCGCGCACCTTGGCCTCGATCCGCTCGCGGTGCGGATCGCCAATCTCTACGGCCCGGGCCGAAACGTCACACCCTATGGCATGACGGTGGCCGACAATATCGCGCCCGAATTGATCGGGCGGCTGCGCTCCGAGGCGCGCTACGACGCACGGCGTGCCGCGATCGACGCCTTCAACCGGACGAGCCCGGTGCTGAAGCGCGGGATCGCGCTGACGCCGGTCAAATTCGGCATCAGCTTCACCACCGCCCACCTCAACCAGGCGGGCGCGCTGGTCCACGTCTACGCCGACGGCAGCATCCAGGTGAACCACGGCGGCACCGAAATGGGGCAGGGCCTCTACATCAAGGTCGCGAAGATCGTCGCCGACGTCTTCGCGGTGCCGATCGAGACGATCCGGATCACCGCGACACGCACCGACAAGGTGCCCAACACCTCCGCCACCGCCGCCTCTTCGGGCGCCGACCTCAACGGCATGGCGGCGTATGAGGCGGCAAGGACGATCCGCGACCGTGTCGCCGCATTCCTGGCGCGCAGCCATGGTTGCGCGGAGGAGGCGGTGCGCTTTACGCCCGAGGGGGTCGCGGTGGGGGCCGAGACGATCCCCTTCGCGCAGGTGGCGCGGCGCGCCCATATGGGGCGGGTCTCGCTGTCGGCGACGGGCTATTACGCGACGCCGCACATCGCCTACGACCGTGCCGCCCATCGCGGCCGCCCATTCTTTTACTTCGCTTATGGTGCTGCCGTGAGCGAGGTGGTGATCGACACGCTGACCGGCGAGCATCGCGTGCTGGCGGTCGATATCCTCCACGACGTCGGCCGGTCGCTCAACCCCGGCATCGACCTCGGTCAGATCGAGGGTGCGTTCGTGCAGGGGCAGGGCTGGCTGACCACCGAGGAGCTGGTCTTCGACGCGTCCGGCCGGTTGCTGACGCATTCGCCCGCGACCTACAAGATCCCGACCGCGTCGGACCGGGCGAAGCTTTTCCGCATCGCGCTGTGGGACGGTGGCAACGTCGAACCGACGATCAACCGGTCCAAGGCCGTGGGCGAGCCGCCGTTCATGCTCGCGCTCTCGGTCTTCTCGGCGCTGTCCGCAGCGATCGCGGCTACCGCGCCGGACACGCGCGCGACCGTGCCGCTGAATGCGCCTGCCACGCCGGAGGCGATCCTCCGCGCGATCGCGGCCCATCGCGCCGCATGACGGCGTGGATCGACCAACTTAGGGCGCTGGCGGTAGCGCAGCCGGTCGCGATGGTCACCGTGATGGCGACCGAAGGGTCCGCGCCGCGCGGGGCGGGAACCCGGATGCTGGTGACCGCGGAGGCGCTATGCGGCACGATCGGCGGCGGCAAGCTGGAGCATCGCGCGATCGAACAGGCACGGTCGATCCTGACTCATCCGCCCGGAACGTGGCGGGTGCAGGATTATCCGCTGGGACCGCTGCTCGGCCAATGCTGCGGCGGGCGGGTGCGGCTGCTCGTGGAGCATGTCGATCCGGGAGCGCTCGGCTGGACCGAGGATGTCGCGCCTGGGCTGCGCCTCGTCACGGAGCTCGGCACCGGGGGCGTCGCGCGATCGGTGACGGTGGCCGGCGCCGGGATCGTGCCGTCGGCGCGCTGCGACCTGCCGCGCGCGGGCGCGTGCTGGAGCGAGGTGATCGGTCGACCGTGCCGCCCCCTCTATCTGTTCGGCGCCGGGCACGTCGGCCAAGCGATCGCGTTCCAGGCGCGCCACCTGCCGCTGCGCCTCGCCTGGTTCGATACGCGCGAGGCGTTCGCGGCGGTGGACGGCGTGACGCTAGTCGCGGAGGCGGACCTGTCGCGCTGCGTCGAAGACGCGCCCGCCGATGCCGCGGTCGTCATCCTGACCCACGACCACGCACTCGACTATGCGCTGGTCGAGGCCGCGTTGCGCCGCCCGCCGGTCGCCTTCGTCGGCGTGATCGGATCGGCGACCAAGCGCGCGCGCTTCCTCGGCCGGTTGGTGCGCGACGGCGTGGACGAGACGGCGCGGACCCGCCTGACATGCCCGATCGGTATCGAGGGCATTACGGGCAAGGAGCCTGAGGTGATCGCGCTGGCGACGCTCGCGCAGCTGTTGCAACTGGACGGTGGACGATGATGCAGGCATTCCGGGGCGAGCTTCTGTCGGTCGGCCGCGATCCCCGCGACGATCCAGACGCGGTGCGGCACGAGCCGGACGGTCTGCTGGTCGTCGAGGACGGCGTGATCGTGGCGCGGGGGCCGTATCGCGGCCTGGCGGCACGCTTCGCCGACGTGCCGGTCGAGCACCTCGCAGGGTTGATCGTGCCCGGCTTCGTCGACGCGCACGTCCATTATCCCCAGCTCGACCGGATCGCATCGCACGGCGAGCAACTCCTCGACTGGCTCGAGCGGCATATCTTTCCGGCCGAGAAGGCCTTTGCGGAGCGCGCGCACGCCGACGCGCTGGCGAGCGCGTTCCTCGACGAACTGCTGCGTCACGGCACGACCAGCGCGCTGGTGTTCGCGACCGTCCACGAAGGATCGGTCGATGCGCTGTTCGAGGCGGCGCTGGCACGCGACATGCGCGTCGTTTCGGGCAAGGTGCTGATGGATCTCGGCCCCGACGGGCTCCGCGACACGCCAGAGCAAGGTCGTGCGGAGAGCGAGGCGCTGATCGCGCGATGGCGCGGGCGCGGGCGGCTGGGCTATGCGGTAACGCCGCGCTTCGCGCTCACCTCGTCCGATGCGCAGATGGCGACTGCGGGTGCCTTGCTGGCGGCGCATCCTGACGTCCTGCTCCACACGCATCTCGCGGAGAACCGGCGCGAGTGCGCGGCGGTGGCCGAACGCTTCCCGGATGCGGCCGATTACCTCGACGTCTACGACCAACTCGGCCTGGTGACGCCGCGTTCCGTGTTCGCGCATGGCTGCCACCTCACCGACCGTTCCTGCGCGCGACTGGCAGAGGCGGGCGCGGGGATCGCGACCTGTCCGGGATCGAACCTGTTCCTGGGATCGGGCTTCCTCGATCTCGCGCAGGCCGACCGGTTCCGCCTCAGGCTCGGCCTGGGCAGCGACATCGGCGCGGGCACCAGCCTGTCGCTGCTGCGCAACGCGGGCCTCGCCTATCAGGCGGCGCTGTCGCGCGACGTGCGGCTCGATCCGTTCCGCGCGCTGTATCTGGCGACCGCGGGGAGCGCCGCGCTGCTGCGCCTCGATCACCGGATCGGCGCGCTCGAGCCGGGGCAGGAGGCCGACTTCGTCGTGCTCGACGATGCCGCCACGCCGCTGATGGCGCGGCGGACGCGCGATGCGACGCTGGCGGAGCGGTTGTTTGCGTTGCAGATCCTGGGCGACGACCGCGCCGTCCGGTCGACCTACCTGCGCGGGCGCCGCGCCTGGGCCTTGCCGGCCTGAGCGACGATGGGATCGTCCGGTCAGGCTGGCGTCGACGGTGACGCGCTCGGCCGCTCGCTCGCGGGCGCATAAGCGAGCTGCGCAAACCCCGCCTCGATCTCGTCGAGCACCATGCTGGCGGCATGGGAGGGCACGCGCTGCGCCGCGGTGCACAGCGCTAGCGTCATCGGCCGCAGCACGGGATCGGTGATGCGGGTGAAGGACAGCAGGCCTTGGCGCACCTCCGTCAGCACGTCGAGCGAGGTGAGGACGCCGACGCCGAGCCCCTGAAGCACCATCGAGACGATCATCTGGATATTGTCGGACGTCACCTGACGGCGCGGCTCGATACCGCTGGTGCCGATCAGCACCTCGACCTGCTGGCAGACCGCGAGCGGTCGTGCCGGCAGCACCAGCGGCGAGCCCTCGCAGAGCGAGAAGCGTGCCTCGCGCCGCTCGCCGATCGGGTGGCCGACCGGGGTCAAGAAGCCGAGCACGACATCGACGAACGCGCGCACCTGCAGGTCGCGATAGGATTGGGGATCGAACAACAGCCCCATGTCCACGTCGCCGCGTAGTACCGCCTCGCGCACCGCGCCGTTGTCCAGCACCTTCACGCCGATGGTGATGCCGGGATAGCGTGCCTGGATCGTCTGGATCGCGGCGGGGATGTAGCCCTTCGCCAGCGCGTCGATGACCGCGATCTCGACATGGCCGCGCTTCAGCCCGCGCAGGTCCTCCATCTGCGCGCGAACCGAAATCATGTTCTTCTGCCAGCGGCTGCCCGCCGCCATCATGATCTCGCCCGCGGCGGTAAGACGCAGTCCGGTCGGCAACCGCTCGAAGAGCGGCATGCCGAGTTCCGCCTCGACGTTCAGGATCTGGCGATCGATCGCGGAGGCGGAGACGTGCAGCTCGTCGGCGGCGCGACGGATCGAGCCGAGCCGGCCGACCGCCATGAAATAGCGCAGGAACCGGGAA
>JBKBTU010000002.1:24168-39897 GCA_046290715.1 Sphingomonas sp.
AAGGCCGGCATGTCGTGGATCCCATCCTCTGCCAGGGGCGATGCCCTCGTTGCGGCGGATCGCCGCTGCGGGTCAATCGTTTCGAGGCGAGCGCAGGATCAGCGGGGCGGTGCCGCCAAGGCCAGCAACGCTGCGACCGGATGGTTCTCGAAGCGGTTTATCGCCGAGCGCAGGCGCCCGGCGGCAGCGGCTCCGATCCGCGGCCCCGCCAGCGCGTCGAACTTGGCCGCGAGGGCCGGGGCCGCGGCGTCCGGCAGCAGGCGTTGCTTGGCCATGTCGCGCGTGTCGCGCAGCGTCCGGCCGTCGTGCAGCTCGACCTCGACCGCGGTCATGTCCTCGGGCCAATCGCCGTCCGCCAGCGTCACGGTCGCCCGATCGTGCAGGCGGCGAAGGGCCGGATCGGCGACGTTTCCGTCCGCATAGGTCGCGGGATCGGCGGTGGCGCGACCTGCGAGCGCGAGGGCGGCGTTGAAGCGCAGGCTGAACTTGGCGGCGTTGCCGTCCTGCGGATCGGAGAGGTTGCACATCGCATCCCGCTCCGGATGCACGATTAGCCGCACCGCCCGTACATCCCCGGTGGTGAACGGGTGTGCACGCCGCAGCGCGCCGATCGCCTCCAGCGTGCCGTGCACGCCGAAGCAGGCGGCGTGGAACTTGAATCGGTTGTCGAGCAGATGATAGCCGGTCCACACGGGTGCATCCGCGGGCCAGCCCTCCGCCTGCGTGTCGGCGAAGCCTTGCCGCGCCTCCAAGATCGTCGTGGTGCCGGTGACGCCGCGCTCGGCGCGCAGGGCGGCGAGCAGCCCGGTTTCCGCCGCCCGGCCGGCGTGCATCGGCTTCGCCATCGTGCCGAACTGCGCCTTCAGCCCCGCCGCCATCGACGCGGCGAGCCCGAGCGCGCGCGCCTGTCCGGCAGCGTCGAGTCCCAGCGCATGCGCGCATCCGACCGCCGCGCCCAGCGCGCCGATCGTCCCCGTCGCGTGGAAGCCGCTCGCGTAATGCGGGCCGCTCAGCGCGGCACCGATCATGCCCGCGGCTTCGTAGCCGGCGACGAAGGCGCGGAGCACCGCGTCTCCGTCCAGCCTGCGCATCTCGGCAAGCGCGAGCAGCGGCGGCAGGATCACGGTCGTCGGGTGGACGTGCATCGCCAGGTTCACGTCGTCGAAGTCGAGCGCATGCCCGGCGACGCCATGCACCAACGCCGCCTGTCGCCCGCTGAACAGCTTGCCCGCGCCGAGGATCGTCGCCGTCGGCGCCGCGCCCTCGGCCTGCACCTCGGCGAGCAGCAGCTCCGCCACCGGCTCGCGCAATCCTGCGATCGCGAGGCCGAACCAGTCGAGGATGCACAGCCGGGCCATCGCCCGGACCGCGGGTGGCACCTCTGCCGCGGCGGCATGGCTCAGGCGAACGACCCCGGCGGTCGCGCCGTCGGTCATGCGAGGTTCGTGGCGGCCGCGGCAGCGTCGAAGTCGCGCGTGAACTCCGCCTGCCATTGCTGCCGCTGTTCGGAGGTTGCCCAGCTTCCCGCGATGCCGTTGAGCATCATGGCGCGCAACGCGGCGACGTCGAAGCCGAGGTGCGAGTACATCAGCTCCCAGGCCCCGGCGGGCGTGACGTTGTGCAGCGTCGGATCGTCGGTGTTGGGATGCAGCTTCAGGCCGAGCTCCGCCATCCGCCGGATCGGGTGATCCAGCGCCCAGCGCTCGCGCGGCAGCGTGCGCAGATACCAGCTGTTGGTCGGCACGACGGTGAATACCATGCCGGCCTCCGCATAACGCTGCGCGAGCGTCGGATTGTCGACGATCGTATAGCCATGGTCGATCCGGTCGACGTGGAGGCGGTCGACCGCCGTTTCGACATTGGTCCACGGCTCGCCGAATTCGCCGGCATGTGCGGTGGCGCGCAGGCCCGCCTCGCGCGCCAGCGCATAGGCTGCGATGAAGCGTTCGGGCGGGTTCTCCGTCTCGCGATAATCGATGCCGATCCCGGCGACGCGGCGGTCGCGGTGCGCGATCATCGCCTGCACCATGTCGAGTGCGGCATCGGCACCCGCCTCGCGGTCGATGCTGGGGATCAGCAGCGACGTGATGCCATGATCCGCCTCCGCGCGCGCCATGCCGGCGAGGATCGCCGCCTGCATCTCGGCATAGGGCAGGCCGCGGTCGCGCAGGCTCGCGGTCGGGTTCCAGAAGAATTCCGCGTGGCGGACGTTCTCCGCCGCGGCATCGGCGAGATATTCGTAGGCGATCCGCTCGAACGCCTCGGGCTCCAGCAGCAGATGCCGTTCCAGCGTGCGCAGGACGTGGAGCACGCCGACCGGCTTTTCGCCGCGCGTATAGAAGCCGGCGATCTCGTCGGGCGTGACCGGCGCGTGGTGCCGGGCGGCGAGCTCGGCGAAGGTGTCGTGGCGTACGGCACCGAGCAGGTGGCAGTGCAGTTCCACCTTGGGAATGGCGTGGAAGAAGGCGCGCTGCTCCAAAGAGACGGGGCGGCCGATGGGGCTCTCGGGAACGTTCCCGAGCTGGGCAGGCTGAGGCATGGCGGGTCAGTGTCCGGTGGCGGCGGTGTAGAAATAATAGCCCAGCGGCAGGCTGAGCACGATCAGGCCCACGGGCAGTTCACGCGCCCGCCCGGCGAGCAGCATGACGAGGACATGGGCGAGCAGGCCGCCGGCGATGCCGGTGCCGAAGCTGTTGGAGATCAGCGTCAGCAGCACCATCGCCATCGCCGGCAACAGATCGAGCGCGTCACCCTGGTGCGCGCGGGCGAGGGTGCCGAACATCGAGATGCCGATGAGGATCAGCGCCGGTGCGGTCGCCGCGCGCGGAATCGCCATCGCGATCGGCAGCAATGCGAGCGTGAGGAGGAAGCAGAGCGCGGCGCACAGCGGCGTCAGACCGGTCCTGCCGCCCGCTTCCACACCGGCTGCGGATTCGACGAGAGCGGTGCCGGCGGGGATGCCGATCAGCGGGCCGACCGTCGCCGCGATCGAATCGATCAGGAACGGCCGTTCGATCCCAGGCAGATTGCCCTCGACATCGGTCAGCCCGGCCTTGGCGCCGATCGCCAGCGTCGTACCCAGCGTCGAGAAGAACTCGCCCGCGAAGAAGGCGAACATGTAGGGCAGCGCCGCGAGCGTCAGCGCGCCGACCGGATCGAGGCGGAAGGCGACCGGCGCGATGCTGTGCGGCAGCGACACCGCGCCATGCAGCGTCGTCAGGCCATAGGGGATGCCGGCGAGCGCCGCGGCCGCGATGCCAGCGAGGATCGCGCCGGGCACGCGCCGCGCCTGCAATGCGACCGCAACCGCAAGGCCGATCAGGGCGACGATCGGGCCGGGGGCGGAGAAGTCTCCGAGTGCGAGGGCGTTCGAGCGCGCGTTGACCGCCACCATGCCGGCATCGCGGCAGCCGAGCAGCGCGATGAACAGGCCGATCGACGCGCCCAGCCCCAGCTTGATCTGCGGCGGGATCATCCGCACCACCAGCCCGCGCGCGCCGGTGAGCGTCAGCGCGAGAAAGGCGAGGCCGGAGCAGAGCGCGATGCCGAGGCCGACCGGCCAGGGCACGCCCTCCACCTGCGCCAGCGTGACGCCCAGGATCGCAGACCCGCCGATGCCGGGGCCGACGAGGAAGGGAAGGTTGGCGTAGAGGCCCATCGCCGCGCTGCCGCCGGCGAGCAGCAGGATGGCGGCGGTCGTGGCGGCACCCTTGTCCATCCCGCCGCTCGACAGGAGCGAGGGGATGACGACGATTAGATAGGCCGCGGCGAGGAAGCTCGTCAGCCCCGCCATCGCCTCGCGCGCAGGCGTGGTGCCGCGGGCGGCGAGGTCGAAGCGGCGCTCCAGCAGCGGGGCCAGCAGGCGGCCGACGCTCATTGCGCAGCCTGCTCGACGAAGCGCCGGGTGAAGCGCGCGGCGTCGATCGCCCGCACCAGATGCACCGCGCGCGTGCCGGCGGGCGCCATGTCCGATTTCCAGATCAGGGGCTGACCGTAGCTGGCGCTCCGCTGCGTCTCGACATCGAGGTGCGCGACGACTTCCTCGGTGACGAGCGTGGGGTCGAGCGCGACCGCGACGGTGATCTCGTCCCACAGCGGCTGGCCGAGGCGGGCGTAGCGCTTCACATAACTGCCGACCGGCCGTCCCGCGGCGGCGATGCGATCGGCGAGTTCTGGCGTCATCTTGACGCTCGACGAGACGTTGCCGACCGCGGTGATCCGCTTCCATGGCGCGGTGAGGACGATGTGCGCCGCCTCGGGATCGAAGAGGAAGTTGAAGTCGGTGGCGTAATCGGTGTTGCCGGTCGCGCGGCCGAAGCCGGTGTCGACCTTGCCCGCCTCGATCACGATCGCCTTGGCGAGGTCCGGCAGATCGGGGGCGAGGCGCAGCGCGAGCGCGATGTTGGTGAGCGGCCCCGCCGCGACGATCGTGACCTCGCCCGGACGCGCGCGGACGGCGCGGATCAGCGCGGTGACCGCGTCCTCGGCGGCGGGCTTCAAAGTCGGCGCGCCCTCCGGCAGCGGCGGGACTAGGCGCGGCTGGTCGGGATGATAGGTGCGCCCCGGTCGCGGCGTGCTCCAGGCGCCCTTGAACGGGATCTTGCCGTAGGCGGCCTCCCAATTGGCCATTTCCATCGGCGTGCGGAGCAGCGGCATCTCCGCCCCGGCGTGGACCTTGACGTCGCGACGCTGCGCGATCTCGAGGAAGCGGAGCAGGTGCTGCACCTCTTCGGTCAGCCAGGCATCGCCGGTGACGACGCCGACGCCTTCCAGCCTGACCCGCGGGTCGCCCAGCAGCGGGATCATCGCCTGGATGTTGCTCTGTCCGGGCCCCAAGAAGTCGTTGTCGAAGAAGACGCGGGTCGTCTCGCCGGCGCCCGGTGGTCGGGCGGCGAGCGGGGCGGGCGCCGGGAGGGCGGCTGCCAGCGCCATCCCCACGCTTCCCAACCGGCGTGCGAGCCGGCGCATCAGAAGCGCGCGCTCACGCCGGCGAAGACATAGCGGCCGAGCGCGTCGTAGATGCCGGCATAGAAGGGGCCGTTGCTGACCTGGCCCGTGCCGGTGCTGGCGGTCAGCGGCGGATCGGTATCGAACACGTTGTTCACCCCCAGCCGCAGCGTGTAGCTGCGCGCGACCGCGATCGACAGGCCGAGATCGAGATAGTCCACCGTCGGCAGGACCTTGTCATAGGGCTGGAAGGTGCCGGTCAGATAAGGTGCGCTGCTCGACCGGTCGTTGCGCGTCGCGCTGAGGTGCCGCCACGTCGCCGACAGCGCGATGCCGTCCGGCATCGTATAGGTGACGAGCACGCGATGCCGCCACTTGGGGATCGGCACGCCGCAGGTGACGCCGAAATAGCCGTCGCAGCGGTAGGGCGGCGAACCGGGCAGGATCTGCGTTTCGTATTTGCGCGTCGACGTTCCCGCAGCGTTGATCGCGAGGCGCCCCGGATTGCCGCCGAAGAGGTCGGCGAGGTTCTGGTCCGCCGCCACCGACAGGTCGATGCCGCTGGTCTTGAGGTAGCCCGAGTTGATGCTGGTGGTGGTGACGAAGCCGCCCGTCACCAGCGACCCCGTCGCGGCGTTGCGCCGGATCAGGTCGCAGAACACCCCCTGTGTGATGCACTGGTTGAGCGTGATGCCGGCAGGCACCGTGGTGATGAGCTTCTTGACCTCGATATCGAAATAGTCGGCGGTCACGGTGATGCCGCGCAGCCAGCGCGGGGTCACCTGCACGCCGAACGACGTCGTGTTGCTGGTTTCCGGATCGAGCCGGGGATTGCCCCCGATCAGCGCGCCGGACTGCTGCCCCGCGGCGGGGGCGATTAGGCCGTATTGCGTCGCGGTCACGCCGCTCAACGCGCATTGCGCGGCGGTCGCGCGCGGGGCGGTGCCCTCGCATGGATCGGAGATGCTGGCGGTCACCTGCCGCTGCGGACCGAACAGCTCGACCAGATTGGGTGCGCGCACCGCGCGCTGGTAGCTGCCGCGGAAACGGATGTCGCCGATCGGCGACCAACCGGCACCCGCCTTGTAGGCCCAGGTGTCGCCGGCGGTGCTGTAACTGGAATAGCGCACGCCGCCTTCGACGTTCAGGCTGCGGAAGAACGGCTTGTCCTCGGCCAGCGGCACGCGGATCTCCGCATAGGCTTCCTTGACGTCGAACGATCCGGCGATCGGGAATTCGCCGCCCGAATTGCCGGCGACGTCGCGGCTCGAATAGAATTGGTCGGGGGTGAAGCGGATCTCCTCGCGGCGATATTCCGCGCCGATCGCGACACCGACCTTGTGCGTGGCGAAGGGGCTGGCGAAGCCGAGGTCGCCGGTCAGCGACGCGCTGGCGATCGCTTCCTCGGTATAGCCGGTGCGCGTGACGGTGTTCTGGACGTAGCCCAGCGCCGCCGGGGTGATGCCGCCGATCGCGAAGATGTTGATCGGGACGCAGGAGGGGTTGGTCGCCACCGATTCGCAGACGATCTGGCCGCTGGCGTTGGTCACCGCGCGCAGCGCGTTGCCGAAGCGCGCGAGCGAGTAATCGTTGATCAGGCGCGAATCGTAGTTGGTGCGACCGTACTGTCCATAGACGTCGTAATGCCAGTCGGGCGACAGGTCGCCGCGCAGGCCCAGCACGCCGCGATAGCTTTCGTGATTGGTGTAATCGTGGCGCGAGCCGCCCGCCGCGTTGCGCAGCGAAACGATCACCGTGGCGCTCTGCGCGTTGGTGAGGCCGACCGAGGTGCAGATCTGGTTGCGTTCGGACGCCGACAGATAAGGGTTGGAGCAATTGACGCTGAACGGCACCGAGAAGGTCGCGGTGGGCGACAGACGGATGTCCGCCTCGTCGCGCATGAACATGAATTCGCCATAGACTTCTGCGGCGTCGGAAAACTTGAAGTTGGCGAACAGGTCGGCGTTGATGCGCTTGTCGGGCGCCTGCAGGTCGTAGGTGTTGCCGTTGTTGAAGCCGTCGAAACTGCGATAGGTGCGCAGGCTGTTCCCCGTCGCGGCATCCAGCGTGAAGCTGCCGCGCACCGCGCCCGTCGCGGGGTTGGTGAGCTGGAACTGTGCGGGCGACGTCGCGCTCGACAGCGAACAGGCATAGCCCGCAGCGGTGGCATTGAGGTTGCAGCTCGAAAAGTCGCGGTCGGCGGTGCCGACGCCGTCGATCGACCGGTAGCCGACGAAGGCGGTGACGTTGCCGCGACCCCCGGCGAAGTTCTTGCCGAACGTCAGCGACACGCTCTGCTGGCCGCCGTCCTTGTTGTCGCCGCTATAAGGCGTGACGCCGGCGGCGCGGGCGACGCTGGCGATCGGATTGTCGTTCGTGTGCGTGAACAGGCCGGCGGTGGCGTCGAGCTGAAGCCCGTCGAAGTCGCGCTTCAGGATGAAGTTGACCACGCCCGCCAGCGCGTCCGAGCCATAGACCGCGGACGCACCGCCGGTGACGATATCGACGCGCTGGATCAGCGCGGCGGGGACGTTGTTGATGTCGGCCGCCTGCGCCGCGCCGCGGGCGGGATCGCCCTGCATCAGGCGGCGACCGTCGATCAGCACCAGGGTGCGCTGGTTGCCGAGGTTGCGCAGGTTCACCGTCGCGGTGCCGCTGGCGCCCACCGTGCCGCCACGGTTGCCGCCGCCCTGATCGGCATAGGCCTGCGGCAGCGTGTTGATCAGGTCCTCGACCCGCGTCGCGCCGCGGCTGCCGATCTCGGCGCCGGACACGGTGTTGATCGGGCTGACGCTGGTCGCGTTCGGGCTGCGGATGCGCGACCCGGTGACGACGATGTCGCTCGCCGGTGTCGCGGTATCGGTCTCGTCGGTTGTCGGTGCGACCTGCTGCGGCACATCCTGCGCGGTTGCGGTCGACGCCACGGCGAGCGCCGCGAGCAGCGCGCCGGTCGATACGGTCAGGCGGCTCATGCCGCGGGTCGAAGTCAGGAATTTGGATCGGTTCAGCATCGGCGGCGCCCCCACATGATTCGCCAGCCGGCGCCGCAAAGCACCGTCTCGCGCGCGTTGTCGGCCGCAGGCGGGTCTGCCCGCTCGACGGCCACTCATGTCCACCTGCAATGCCTCGGTCCGCCGCTTGCCGCGGCCGGCGTCATCCCCCCATCTTCCGTGGCTCTCTCTTGGGAAGCGCATCGAATGACGCGGCCGACGATACCCGCGCGGTCAGCAAGCGCTATGATTTTCCTCCTATTCGCTTATCACCATAGGTTATAACCGCAACCGATCGGAGCGTGCCTGATGACTGGTCCCACGGATCGACTGGCGGCACGACTCCAGGCGCTGTCGCTGCGGCAGTTGCGCAGTTTCGCCGCGGTGGCGCGGTTCGGCAGCTTCAGCCGTGCGGCCGCCGATCTAGCGGTGACGCAGCCGGCGCTGAGCGCGACGATCCGCCAGATCGAGGGGCGGCTGGAGGTCCCGCTGTTCGATCGCACCACGCACGCGGTTGCGCTCAGTGAGGCGGGGCGTGCCATCCTGCCGCATGTCGAGCGGCTGCTCGCCACGGCCGACCATGCCTTCGCCGACATGCGTGCCTCTCTGACGCACCAGCGGCCGGCAATCCGCATCGGCGTGATGCCGTCGGCGATGGCGATGGTGGCGCAGGCGGTCGCGGCGCTCGATGGGGATGCCGCCGCGCCGGCCGTACAGCTGTCCGATGGTCGCAGCGACGAGTTGCTCCACGGCCTCGGCGAGGGGCGGCTGGACATGATCGTCAGCGCCACCTCGACCGCAGACGCGCGGTTCGAACGTCAGCTGCTGGTGGAGGACGATCTGTTGCTGGTCGCGGGTGTCGATCATCCGCTCGCGCGGCGCGACGCCCAGCCATGGTCCGCGCTGACGGGGGCGGAGATCGTGCACTTCGCGGGCGGCAGCATCGGCGAACTCGCTGCCGCGGCACTGCTGCCCTACGGGCTCGCCGCTTCACGTCGCTACCGCGTCGACCAGGTCGAATCGCTGTACGGCCTGGCGCGTAGCGGCCTTGCCGTCGGTATCCTGCCGCGGCTCTACACCCACGCGGTGGCGCATCAGAGCGGCATTCGGTTGATTCGGCTCGTCGGACCGGTCATCACGCGCAAGATCATGCTCTTGTGCCAGCGACGCCTTGGCGAGGAGCACCCGTTCGCGGCGGCCTATGCCGCACGTCTGCACGCGCGCCTCTCCGAGGTGCTGGAACAGGAGAAAGCCAGGCCGTGACCACCCGATCCCCCGTCAACATCAATACCGCCACCGCCCCCGAGCTCGATGCGGTTCCGGCTCTCAAGGGTCATGGCTTCGAGATCGTCCGCTATCGCGACGAGCGTGGCGGCTTCAGCGACGTGCGCCAGTTGGCCGAAGTGCCCGGCATGACGAGCAACGTCGACGATCTCGGTACCGACGTCACCGCCGGGGACTGACCGGCGGCGGCCTCGCGGGTCTGCCGCAACGCGATCGGCGACGCCGGTCGATCCGCCGCCGTGATCCGCTAACGTCCCGGCCGGTACACCCGCTCGACGTGGCCGGCGAGTTCGTCGGGATGGAAGTAGACCGGGCGCAGCCGGCCGGCGGCGTAGCGATCGATCTGGTCCGCGAAATGCGGCGAGGTGACGTCGCCGCTCTGACCGCCGGCCATCACCGCCATGGCTTTCACCCGCGGACCGAAGGCGACGACGGCGACGAAGCTGTTGCCGCTGGTGCCGTAATAGCGCTTCGTCCCCGGCCAGGTCTTGGCGCCGAACGAGGCGAGGCTGCCCCATTGGGCCGAGGTGAACGGAACGGGCACCGAGGGCCGGCGATCGTCGAAATGGGGCAGGATCGCATCGTCGAGCCGTTGGTAGCGGTTGATCGCGCCCCAGGGCGTGCGCCAGGTCCCGAAGTCGCGGGTCAGGCGCGTCACCGCTGCCTGTAGCGCCGCCAGCTTGCCGGCCGCATCGACGCGGGTGGCGATATAATCGGGGACGTTGATCCGCTCCGCCTGGGCGAAGCTGCCGACCTCGCGCCAGAGCTGATCGCCCCAGAAGACCGCGACGCTCGTCGCGATCGAGTCGGCGTGCCAGCGGTAATTCCATTGCGCCAGCGCCGCGACCGGTTCCGCCAGCGCGCTGCGGCGCGGGTCGGTCGGCGGCAGCGCGCGCCATGCGGCGACGAGGCCGGGCAGCAGCCGCGCGAACGCGGGCAGATACGGATCATAGGCAGCGGCGCGGAGCCGTTCGGGCGTCCAGTCGCGCTTGTCCGTCAGCAGCAGGTCGGCATGCTCGCCACGGGCATTGCCGCCGACCTGGTCCATGTAGCGCGGAAAGTCCGCCGCCTTGGGAGTGTCGGGACCCGCGGCGCTCCACGGCCAGTCGTTGGTGTTGTGCACCCAACCTGTACGCGGGTTGGCGACGCTGGGCAGGCTGGCGAGGGAATGCAGGCCGCGCCAGTCGGTGGCGGGATCGCTGCCGTCGACGGGCCGGGTGTAATCGAACCGGTCGTCGCGTATCGGCATGAACTGCGGCATCAGAAACGCGATCTCGCCCTTGTCGTCGGCGAACAGAGTATCGTTCGAGGAGTTCGCCTTGCGTTCGGCGACCTGCATATACGTTGCCAGATCGGTGGCCTTGGTGCGCAGCCAGCTCTGCTCCAGCGCGGGCACCGGCCGCCACATCAGCGCGGTGGCGATCCAGCGGCCGTCCCTGGCGGCGACGATCGGCCCGTGGTGCGTCCGCCAGGTGACGAAGCGGCGCTCGGTGGTGCCGCCGTCGCGCCCGCGGACGCGGATCGTGACGTTGCGCGTCGTCATGGGGCGCAGCGCACCGCCATAGCGATAGGCCCAGCCGTCGCCCCGCCGTACCACCGCCTCGGCGAACTGGTCGACGTTGTCGACGGTGGACGATGTATGCATCCACCCCGCATGCGCGTTGAAGCCCTGGTAGACGAAGAACTGCCCCCAAGTGCTCGCGCCATAAGCATCGAGCCCGGCGTCGCTCGCCACCTGCGCTTCCGAACGGAAGTAGAAGCTGGTGTGCGGGTTGATCAGCAGCAACGCATGTCCGTCGCGGGTCAGGCGCGGAGCGATGGCGATGCCGTTCGATCCGGAGGGTTCGCGGGGGACCGATCCGCGTTCCTCCGGGCTTGGCGGGGTAGGGCGGCCGTAGAAGGTCTTGAGGTCGGCGAGCGAGATCCGCTCGATATCGCCGCCGATGCTCCCTTCGGTAAAGCTCAGCGCCATCCACGGCTCGAAACGCGTGAGGACCCTGGGCCTGGTCTGCGGGTGGGTCGCGAGATAGTAATTGAGGCCGTCCGCCCACGCGTCCATCAATGCTCGGAGCCAGTCGGGGCTGGCGGCATAGCGCGCGCGCAGGTCCTCGGGGTCGACGAACAGGCGCTGGCGCAGGTCCGACCAGACCGCCTCCTCGCCGTCCGCTTCGCCACCTGCCTCTGCCGTGCGGCCGAGCGCGGTCAGGTAATTGGCCTCGATCCGGGCGAAATCATCCTCCGCCTGGGCGTAGATCATCCCGAAGACAGCATCGGCGTCGGTGTGGCCGCGGATATGCGGGATGCCCCAGTCGTCGCGCGTGATCGTCACCTGCGCCGCCTGCGCCTGCCAGCGCGTCAACTCGGGATCCGGCGCTGCCGCCGCCCCCGTCGCCAGCATCATCGTGAGGATCAACGGATTGCGCGCGCGCCGGAGGGGCCTATCCATGGCGCCAGCCTAGGACAGGGAGGGCAGGATGGCCAAGCGCTGGCTGACGATGATGGCGACGCTGATGCTCGGCGGCGCGGCGGTGCCGCCGGTCGAGCCCACACCCGTCCTGCTGCGTCCCGCCGGTGTGTTCGACGGCGTCGACGGCAAGGTCCATGCCGGCTGGCAGGTGCTGGTGCGCGGCGAGCGCATCGTCGCCGTCGGCCCCGCGCTCGCCGTTCCGGCGGGGGCTCGGATCGTCGATCTTGCCGGCGACACGCTGATGCCCGGGATGATCGAGGGGCACGGCCACCTCTTCCTTCACCCCTATGACGAGGCGAGCTGGGACGATCAGGTGCTGCACGAGCCGCTGGCGCTGCGCACCGCACGCGCGGTGGCGCAGGCCCGCGCGACGCTGCGCGCCGGCTTCACCAGCGAACGCGATCTCGGCACGGAGGGGGCGGGCTATGCCGATGTCGGCCTGAAGGCGGCGATCGACCAGGGAATCGTCGAGGGACCGCGGCTCAGCGTCGCGACGCGGGCGATCGTCGCGCTCGGTGCCTATGGTCCCAAGGGATTCGAGCCCGGCGTCGCGATCCCGCAGGGCGCGGAGGAGGTGTCCGGTGTCGACGAGATCGTCGCGGCGGTCCGTCGGCAGATCGCGGCGGGCGCCGATTGGGTGAAGCTCTATGCCGACTATCGCTGGCGGAGCGGCGAGGAGAGTCGCGCGACGCTGAGCCTCGACGAGATCAAGGCGGCGGTCGCTGCGGCGCATGACGCGGGGCGGCCGGTCGCGGTCCATGCCGCGACGGCGGAGGGGATGCGGCGCGCGGTCGAGGCGGGCGTCGACACGATCGAGCATGGCTATGGCGGCACGCCTGCGATCTTCGCGGCGATGGCCGCCAAGGGGATCGCGCTCTGCCCAACGCTCGCCGCCGCCGATGCGAGCGCGCGCTACCGCGGCTGGACCGGCGCGCAACCGGCGCCGGCCGCCGTCCGCCTCAGCCGCGAGAGTCTCGGCCGCGCCCTCGCGGCGGGTGTACCGATCTGCATGGGCGGCGATGTCGGCGTCTTCGCGCATGGCACGAACGCGCGCGAGATGGTCCTGATGGCGGCGGCGGGCATGACACCCGCACAGGTGTTGATCGCCGCGACGTCGGGCAATGCGCGCTGGATGCGGATGTTCGATCGGCTGGGGGCGGTAAAGCCCGGCCTGCTCGCCGATCTGGTGGCGGTCGCGGGCGATCCCACCTCCGACCTCGCCGCAACGCGGGCGGTGCGGCTGGTCATGAAGAACGGCACCATCGTCGCGCCGTAACGGCGTCGACGCGCGTCTATCCGACCACCCCGATTCCGTAGAGCGCGAGGCCCGCGGCCGAAGACGCCAGCAGCGTGGTGATGACGCCTGCGCGCAGCACGAAGATCGCCGCACCGGCGCCCAGCGCCAGCACGAGCGCGGCCGGATCGATGCTGGCGAGCACCGGCGCATCGAAGCGGAACGGACCCGCCGCGACGCGGACCGTCTCCCGGAACAGCGTGTGCAGCGCGAACCAGATGGCGAGGTTGAGCACCACGCCGACGACCGCCGCGGTGATCGCCGACAGGGCGGAGGCGACGGCAGCGTGACCGCGCAGGCGCTCGATGAAGGGTGCGCCAAGGAAGATCCAGAGGAAGCACGGCACGAACGTCACCCAGGTGGCGAGCAGACCGCCTAGCGTGCCGGCGAGCAGCGGCGACAGCCCACCCGGATCGCGATAGGCGCCGAGGAAGCCGACGAACTGGAGGACCATGATCAGCGGGCCGGGGGTCGTCTCCGCCATGCCGAGGCCGTCGAGCATCTCCTGCGGCCCGAGCCAGCCGTACTGCTGCACCGCCTGCTGCGCGACATAGGCCAGCACCGCATAGGCGCCGCCGAAGGTGACGGTCGCCATGGTCGAGAAGAAGGCGGCGATGCGGCTGAAGACGTCGTCCGGCCCGCGTACGAAGAGAAGGAGTGCGATCGGCAGTAGCCACAGCGCGAGCCAGACGAGGGCGGTGCGCAGCGTCTCCCCCCAGGTCGGTCGCGCGTGCGCGGGCAGGTCCTCGCCCAGCAGCGTATCGGCGTCGGCGACGGTGCCGCCCTTGGCGCTGCCGTGGCCGCCGCCCCCGAAAGCAATGCTGCCGCGTCGGCCCGTCCACCAGCCGATGATCCCTGCGCCGAGCACGATCACCGGGAACGGCGCGCCGACGAAGAAGATGAGGATGAAGGCGACCGCCGCGAGCGCGCGGGACGGCATGGTCTTCAGCGCCCGCCCGCCGATCCGCACCACCGCTTGCAGCACCACCGCCAGAACCGCGGCCTTGAGCCCGAAGAACAGCGCGGACACGAAGCCGAGGCGCCCGTAGAGCACATAGACCCAGCTCAGCGCCATGATCGCGACCGCGCCGGGAACGACGAACAGCACGCCGGCGACGATGCCGCCCTTCGTCCGGTGCATCAGCCAGCCGATATAGGTGGCAAGCTGCTGCGCCTCGGGACCCGGCAGCAGCATGCAATAATTGAGCGCGTGGAGGAAGCGCTGCTCGCCGATCCAGCGTTTCTCGTCGACGAGGATGCGATGCATCACCGCGATCTGCCCCGCCGGTCCGCCGAACGAAAGCAGCGCGATGCGCAGCCACACCCAGAACGCCTGGCCGAGGGTGACCGGTTGCGGGCGCGCGGGCGCCGGCGCGATGGTGACGCCCGCGCTCATGCCGGCACCGCGCTGCGCGCCGGCCGGTGCGAGGCCCAGTCGTGCCGCTCGTCCTGTGCGTCGCGACACCAGCGATAGAGTGCGTCGTAGATCGCCATGCCCGCCTCGAGCTGGGCATGATCGTCGCCATGGACCCGCGACAGGCCGAGCGAGATGGCGAGCAGCCCCGCCGCTTCCGGCGCCAGGTCGAGCCGGTCGGTATCGGCGCCCCGGACGATCGCCGCCAGCCGTGCGAGCGGTTCGTGCGCGCCGAGACCGAATGCCTCCACCATCGCATCGAACGTGCAACGTTCGCCGCGGTGGCTCCAGACGACACCCTCGTGCGCGATGTCGAACGGCTCGGCCTGTCGTTCCGCGGCGACAGCCGGAACGTCGGCCGGTGGGACGAAGAGGACACGCGCGTCGGGATCGACGAAGCGGCGGATCAGCCAGGGGCAGGCGATGCGATCGACCTTGGGCCGGGCGCGGGTGACCCACCAGGTGCGGCCGTCGTCGTGGCGGGGCGGCAGCGGCGCGAGCGATACGGTGACGAGGCCGCGCGCGACCCAGGCTGAGAAGCCGCCATCGAGGATTTCCGCCGCGACGCCCTCGCTGCGCAGGACCGCGGCCGTGGCGGTCGCCGTGGCTCCGCCCTCCGCATCGACGATCACGACCGACGATCCGCCGGGGTAATCCCAGCGGAGGGCGTCGGAGTGGCGCGGAAAGGTCGATCCCGGCACCACGAGCACCGGCGCGGGGCGCAGGTCGACGATGCGCGGCGCACCGGCTGTGCCGACCAGGCGGGCGAGTTTGTCGGGTGTGATGGTGTGCGTCGCGGGCATGGCGCGTCCCTTGCGTGATCGTGCTGGACGCGATCCTCTGGCTGACGCCTCGTGGGGCGATCGCCATCCCCATGGCGCGAGACAGCCATAGGGGCAGCCCGTTGTCAATTCCCTCGTCGTTGCGGATCGGACACCGTGCGGCGTTGACGGCGCGCGGAGACACGCCAGAGTGGCGGCCGTGGCGACGCGCCGGATCGACGCGGACGCGACCGCAAAGAACAATCGACCAGGAGAGAGCCATGCACCTCAACGACCAGATCGCCGCCGTCGTCACCGGCGGGGCCAGCGGCCTCGGCGCCGCCACGGCGCGGCTTCTCGCGGCGCAGGGGGTGAAGGTCGCGCTGTTCGATCTGCAGGCGGAGAAGGGCGAGGCGCTCGCCGCGGAGGTCGGCGGCGTGTTCTGCGCAGTCGACGTCACCGACGATGCGAGCGTCGATGCCGGTTTCGCGCGGGCGCGGGCCGCACACGGGCAGGAGCGGATCCTGGTCAATTGCGCCGGCACGGGCAACGCGATCAAGACCGCGAGCCGC
>JBKBTU010000299.1:0-2734 GCA_046290715.1 Sphingomonas sp.
CGATAGACCTCGCTCAACGTTTCGCCGAATGCGAGCACACCGTCATAGCCCGACAGGTCATAGGCGCGCATCTGTTCGGGCTCGCTGACCGCGCGATGATGCGTATCGTGGAACAGCAACGTCCAGGGCGCGCCGCGCTTGCGCAAGGTGCCGACGTCGGCGACGAGGCGGTGGTCGTTCCATTCGTGCACGAGGACGAGGTCGGCCCCGTCGACCATCTCCGCCACGTCGGCGCCCGCCGGGTAGCAGACCGAGCCCAGCTCGGGATAAGCGGCGCGATAGGCGTCGAGCCCGTCCGGACCATGATCGGCGACGAGATTGGTCAGGCTCCAGGCGTTTTCCGGCGCGAAGACACGGACATCGTTGCCGCGCGCGATCAATTCGCTCAGCACGCCGCGCAAGAAATGCGCGTTGCCGTGGTTCCAGCACGAGGCCAGGCTGTGGGTGAAATAGACGATTTTCATGCGGCGACCTTCCGGGCGGCGGGATGCGCGGCGATCGTGTCGCGATAGAGCGCGAGCATGCCGGCGGCGGTGGCTTGCGGTGTATAGCGGGCGGCGCGGCTGCGGGCGGCGTCGCCGAGCCGCGCCCGCTCCGCGCCGTCGAGCACCAGCGCTTCGATCGCCTCGCACCAGGCGCCGTCGAGCGCGAC
This sequence comes from Sphingomonas sp., assembly GCA_046290715.1. GTDB lineage: Bacteria > Pseudomonadota > Alphaproteobacteria > Sphingomonadales > Sphingomonadaceae > Sphingomonas. Next base: position 653 of record JBKBTU010000299.1, read on the forward strand.
GAAATAGGCCACGCCATCCCACAGTTCGCGGAACGTCGGAATGTCGGCCAGCACGAGCGCGCAGCCGGCCTGCGCCGCCTCGAGCACCGCGAGGCCGAAGGGTTCGAAGCTCGCGGCGGAGACGAAGATCGGCCGCTTGGCGAGATGCGCGGCGATCTGCTCGCCCGACAGCACGCCAAGTTCGCGCAAGGCTTCGAGGCGGATCGTCTCGCCGTGCGGTCCGCGCGCGGCGCCGGCGGCGAGGAACGGGATCGGCAGACGCGCTGCCGCACGGTCGAGCAGCGCAGCGTTCTTCACCCCGTCCCACAGACGCCCGACCGTCAACGCCACGTCTGCGGGCGCGACGGCGTCTTGCGGCACGTGCGGGGGCGTGCGGCCGTTGTGGATCGCACGCGGCGCCCGATCGAGCCGGTAGTGACGATCCACGATTCCGGCATAGGCGGCGGTCGGCGCCACCACCGCGTCCACCGCCCGCAGTCCGTCCGCGGTCAGCGCCCGGTGCCAGCGATAGTCGCGCGCGAGCGGCGTACCCTTCGCCGCCTCCCACCAGGTCGAGACGCAGCCGTGCGCGACCGCGATCGAGGGCATCCGCAGCGGCGCGGCGGCGGCCAGCGTCGGCATGTTGTAGTGGACGAGATCGACCGCGTGCGCGACCGCCAGCGCCGCGATTGCTTCCCCGGCGGCGAGCACCGGTGCCGCGCCTACGCACATCCAGTCGAGCGGCAGGGCGGGCTCGACGAGGGTGATCGCTTCCCCGCCGAGCATCGCGCGCTGGTCCGCGCTCGGCGGCGGTCCCAGCGACGCCACCACGCAATCGACGCCTTCCGCGGCAAGCGCCCGCGCCAGTTCGGCGGTGTATTGCCAGACGCCGCCGACCGCGTCGGTGGTGAGCAGGATCCTCATTCGGCCGCCACGTGCAGATCCGCGCCGATCGGCTGGTTGAAGCCGCGTTCCGCCGCCAGCCACCGGGCGAGCGCCGCGACGCCGTCGCGCCAGGGCACCTTCGGCGACAGGTCGAGCGCGGCTTCGGCGGCGCGGGTGTCGGCCACGAAATAACGCTGATCGCCCGCGCGCCAGTCGGCGAAGGAGACGTCGACCTCGCGGCCAATCAACGACCCGATATGCGCGAGCAGCACGCGCAGCGACACCGCATTGGCAGGGCCGCCGCCCAGGTTGAACGCCCTGCCCTTCACCGCGTCGATCCGCTGCCAGGCGTTGAGGTACGCCTCGACCGCATTCGACACGTCGAGGATGTCGCGCACCTGATAGCCGTCGCCGTACAACGTGATCGGCTGGCCCTCGAGCGCGCGGATCAGGAAATGCGCGACCCAGCCCTGGTCTTCCGTCCCCATCTGGCGCTGGCCGTAGATGCAGCTCATCCGCAGCACCGCAGCCGGCACGCCGAAGCTGCGCGCGTAATCGAGCACATATTGGTCGGCCGCCCCCTTCGACACGCCGTAGGGCGTGTGGAAATCGAGCGGCCGATCCTCTCCTATGCCGTGAGCGCGGACGTCCCCGTCGACGGGAACGTAGGTGTCGCCGTCGCGCGCGAAATCGAGATCGGCGAGGTCGCCGTACACCTTGTTGGTGGAGGCGAAGACGACCGGCGTCCCCGGCTTGCGCCGCAGCGCCTCGAGCAGGTTGAACGTGCCGAGGATGTTGATCTCGAGATCGCTCTTCGGGTCGTCCATGCTGGTCGTGACGGCGACCTGCGCCGCCATGTGGAACACCGCCTGCGCCTCTGCGACCGCGCGACCCAGCTCGTCGGCATTGCGGACGTCCGCCTGGATCGCGGTGATACGGCTGCCATGCCGGTCCTTGAGCCAGGCGAGGTTGCGCTCGACGCCCGGCCGCGACAGCGCGTCGTAGATCAGGACGTCATGGCCCTCGCCCACCAGCCGGTCGGCGATGTTCGAGCCGATGAACCCCGCGCCGCCGGTGACGAGGATGGGGGAGTCGCTCATGCCCGATCCTCCCCGGCACGGGGAGGGGGACCGCTCGGCGCCAGCCGAGTGGTGGAGGGGCAGCCACAAGGGTCAGTACAGCTTGGCGGGCCCCCCACCCAGGCAAGCCGCCAAGGAA
>JBKBTU010000300.1:0-2727 GCA_046290715.1 Sphingomonas sp.
CGCGACCCCGGCCAGCGGCTTGGCCCCGTCCTTGTCCTCGAGCCAGATATAGGAATCGGTGTCGGTCATCGGCTTGCTCTGCGCGAAGGCCGGAGCGGCGGCAAGTGCCGCGGCCGAGAGCAACGAAGCGCCGAGCAGCGCGCGGACGACGGTCTTGGACATCATGAACATCGCATCTCCTGAGATACGACGTATCTGCCGACGTAATAGCGGTCACGCAACATCGCGCGCGCTTCGGCGGGAGGCGGAGGGGTGGGAAACCCCTCCGCCCGAGCGACGGATCAGTCGGTTTCGTCGGGTTCCGGTTCGTCGCCGCCGTGATTGCCGTAGCCGGCACCCGATTCCTCTTCGGCCTGGGGCGGGCTTTCGGGTTCGGTCGGATCGGGATCGCTCATGCGTCGGCTCCTTAGTGGCTCGCGGTCTCGCCGGCGGCACGCAGCCCCGCATATTTGCGGGTCAGCTCCGGCAGACTATCGATAACCCAGGTCGCCATCCGCTGTTCCTCGGACAGCGACTGACGCAGCAGGCTCTGCTGGCTGGAGAAGCCGCCGAGGTCGGCGAGCGTCAGCAGGCCGGTGTAGCTTGCGATCTCGAAATTCTCGAACGCGTAATTGGCGAAGGAGTTCTTCAGGATCTCGTCCGGCGCGAACACATGCGCAAGCGCCGCCAGATTGCCAGAGATGCTGAGCCCCAGGTCCTTGATCGCCGACGGCTTGGCGTCGAATCCCGCCAGGATCTCGTCGATACGGGTGATCTGCTGCTCCGTCTCCGTGCGGTGCATGCGCAGCTGCTCGGCGACTTCGGGATAATTGGCGAGATGGTCGAGCTGGCGATCGATCAGCGCGAGCGCCTGATGCTCGACGCCGTGCGCGTTCTTGAGGCCGGTGACGAACAATTCGTGGACGACGTCGCTGGTCGGCGCGGTAGTGGCCATGATCGAATCTCCTCGTGGCTTGGGTCGTGTCGCCGTCAACGGTCGATACGCCGCAAGGGTGCGAGGAAATGTCCTGATCTGAGTTAGTTGTCTCTGGCGTAGACAGTGACGCCGAGGTCGCGTGCGATCGGCCGGTAGCGGGTCGCGACGGCTCGCGCGACGAGGCGGACGGTGCGGGGGTCGTCGTCCCGCCCAGCCGGACCGACAACGATCACGGGGGGCGCGGCGGCAAGGATGCGCGTCACCTCACCGACGGGATCGATCCCGATCGCGCCGCTCTCGCTCAGCTCGACGAGGTGCGGCGGGAAGGGAAAGCGCGTCGGAAGGCAGGCGTGGCGCGCGGTATAGAGCGCCGGCGGCGCGCGGAAGACGAACGGGCAGCCGCCCTTGTCGATCCGGTCGATCGTCGCGGCGAGCGCAGCGAGGCGACGACGGGTGTCGCCGGCCTCTCCCCAATGAGGATAGCCGCTGAGCAGCAGGAGCCCCACCCCGGCGGCCGCGGCGAGCACCCGCATCGCGGCGCGGTCGAGGGCGAGGCCGGCGGCGACCGCGAGCGGCGCGAGCAGCGGCAGGGCGTAGTGGTTGAAATAGGGTGGAACGAGGAGCCAGCCGGCGATGGCGGCAGCGAGCCAGCTCGCGACGAAGACGCACCGCCGGCTCCAGACACCGCGGATCGCGACGACGGTCGGTACCGAGAGGACGATCAGGCTGCCGAGCAGGCGGTCGGCGATCGGCTGGCCATCGGTGACGCGACGCAGGAAGATCGACTGGACATTGGCGAACCACCAGGCATCCGCGTAGCCGATCGCGCCATAAGCGAGGCCTGCGGCGGCGGTCGGGGCGAGGGCGGCGGTGGCGTAGAGCAACGCATCCGCGACCACCCGCATCACCGTTCGATGACGACGCCAGGACGCCAGCAGTAGCGCCGCACCGAGCAGCGCCCCTTCGAAGACGCAGGTCGGCTTGATCTGGAGCGCCACGCCGATCAGCAGCATTGCCGCCGTTCCATGCCGACGCTGCTCGTACAGCGTCTGCCAGGTCAGCATCGCCGCAGCGACGACGAGCAAGGTGTAGAACACCGGCGACTGCCCGCCCCGACCACCGGCAAGCTCGAGCCAGACGAGGTAGACCATGCCCGCGGGCAGCGCGCCCGCAGGGCTGCCGAGGCGCCTGACGAAGTGTGCGATCAACCCCGCGGTCGCGGTCGCCGCCGCGAGCGCGACGAGGTGATAGGCGACGATCGGGTCGCCCGGCAGCAATTGGCTCGCGGCATAGATCAGGAACAGCCCGATGGGCTTGCGGTCCCAGATGTCGACATAGGGGATCGCCCCGTCCCACATCCGCTGCCCGACAAGCAGGTACATCTGCTCGTCGATATCGACCAGCGGATTGCCGATATCGGACAGCCGCAGCGCCAGCGCCACCGCAGAAAGGATCAGCCCCGTTTTTAACCATGTCGAACGGCGGGTCATAGGTGGCCCGTCATGCCGCAAGACGGTTAGCGGCGCGATAAGAAGCCGCCGCTCAGAACAATTCGCCCTGCGGCCCCGCGGGCGGGCGGAACAGATCGGTGCGCAGCGGATCGCTGCGCCGGACCATGCCATGCTTGCGGCAGGCGATGGCGAAGCGGGTCCGCATCAATTCGGCCCAGGGCCCCGCCCCCTGCATCCGGGTGAAGAAGCCGGGGTCGTTATCGCGCCCCTCGCGCAGCGAGCGGATGATCGCCATCACCTTGCCCGCGCGATCGGGATGATGGGTATCGAGCCACGCCCTGAACAGCGGCGCGACCTCGT
>JBKBTU010000301.1:0-2689 GCA_046290715.1 Sphingomonas sp.
CAGAGCCGCGGCCTTTGTCACCGGCTATATGCGGCCGTCATTTCGATTGCGTCCGCCCTGTGTCGAATCCGCAACATTTGTTGCTTGTCGTTCGCACGCAGCCTAGAGCCTCGACCCATGCTCCTCTCCACCTACGAACGGATGATCGCCCGGCGCTACCTGCTCCCGGGCAAGGGGGAGGCGTTCATCTTCCTCGTCGCCTCGATCAGCCTCGTCGCCGTCATGCTCGGCGTCGCGGCGCTGGTCATCGTGATGAGCGTGATGAACGGCTTCCGCGCCGAGCTGTTCGACAAGATCGTCGGATTGAACGGCCATGCCGTCATCCAGGGCGTCGGCGGCCGCTTGCCCGACTGGCGCGAGATCGTCGCGCAGGCCCAGAAGACGCCGGGCGTCACGTCCGCGGTGCCGATGGTCGAGCAGCCGCTCGCCGCCACCTATAACGGCCGTGCCGAGGCGGTGCTGGTCCGCGGGGTCCGCATGGCCGACGTCAAGCCGGTGATCGGCAGCAAGGTGCTGATGGGGACGCTCGCCAGCATTACGCCCGGCAGCGGCCGCATCGCGATCGGCAGCCGTCTTGCCGAAGCGCTCGGCGCGACCGTCGGCAGCGACATCTCGCTGTTCAGTCCGCAGGGGCAGACGACGCCGTTCGGCACCGTGCCACGCATCGTCAGCTACAAGGTCGGCGCGATCTTCGAGATCGGGCTGTACGATTACGACAAGCAATATGTCATCATGCCGATCGAGGATGCGCAGACTTTGCTGCTGCTCGGCGACAATGTCGGCATGATCGAGGTGCAGACCGCGGACGCCGACAAGGTCGGGCCGATCCTCGCTCCTCTTGCAGACAGGCTGCCGCCGGGCGCGATCATCGCCGATTGGCGCAGCATGAACGCGCAGCTGTTCCAGGCATTGGAGGTCGAGCGGATCGCGATGTTCACCGTGCTGTCGATCATCATCCTGGTCGCGGTGTTCAACATCCTGTCGAGCCTCATCATGCTGGTCCGCGCCAAGACGCGCGACATCGCGATCCTGCGCACGATGGGGGCGACCCGCGGCGGGCTGATGCGTATCTTCATGGTGGTCGGCACGACGATCGGCGCGCTCGGCACGGTGGCGGGGCTGATCCTCGGCTTCATCTTCCTCTTCTATCGCCAGGCGGTGGTGAACCTCGTCCAGCTGGTGACGGGGCAGAACCTGTGGGATCCCTCGATCCGCTACCTCACCGAACTGCCGTCCAAGCCCGATCCCGTGGAGATCGTCGTGATCGCGCTGATGGCGCTGGTGTTCAGCTTCCTCGCCACGCTCTACCCGGCGTGGAAGGCGGCGAGCACCGATCCGGTACAGGTGCTGCGTTATGAATAGCGTGCTGCAAACCCGCGGGTTGACCCGGAGCTTCACGCAAGGGGGCGAGACGATCCACGTCCTGCGCGGTGTCGACCTGGCGGTTGCGCCGGGGGAGATCGTCGCGCTGCTGGGGCCATCGGGTTCGGGCAAGTCGACCCTGCTTCAGGCGGTCGGCCTGCTCGAGGGTGGATTCGAAGGTTCGATCCGCATCGCCGGCGAAGAGGCGGCGCAGCTCGATGCGCATGGCCGCACCGTCATGCGCCGCGATCGGCTGGGTTTCGTCTATCAGTTCCACCACCTGCTGCCCGACTTCAACGCGACCGAGAACGTCGTGCTGCCGCAGCTGGTGCACGGCGCCGAGCGGGGGACGGCGGACGCGCGCGCCACGGCGCTGCTGACCGCGCTCGGGCTCGGCCACCGGCTGACGCACCGCCCGAGCCAGTTGTCGGGCGGCGAGCAGCAGCGTGTCGCGGTCGCCCGCGCGCTCGCCAATCGGCCCGCGCTCGTGCTGGCGGACGAGCCGACCGGCAACCTCGACGAACATACCGCGGACATCGTGCTGGCGGAGTTCCTGCGGCTGGTGCGGGGCGAGGGCTCGGCGGCGCTGATCGCGACGCACAACGAGCGGCTGGCGCAGCGCATGGATCGCGTGGTGCGGCTGCACGAGGGCGTGCTGTCGTGAGCGTCTGGGCGGAGACGCCGACGCTGGTGGGTCGCCACGTCATGCTCCGTCCGCTCGCGAGTGAGGACAAGGATGCGCTCGTGGCGGCGGCGGCGGCCGACGATCTGTGGGATATCTTCTACGCCAGCGTCTCCCAGCTGAAACAGGCCGATCGCTGGTTCGCCGCGTCCTTCGCACAGCAGGACGCCGGCCGCGCGCGCGTTTTCGCGGTCTGCCTTCCGGATGGCGAGGTGGTCGGCACGACGCGCTTGATGCGGATGAACGAGGGGCATCGCCGGCTGGAGATCGGCGGGACCTTCTATGCGACGCGGGTGCAGCGAACCGGTGTCAATACGGAGGCGAAGCTGCTGCTGCTGACCCATGCCTTCGAGGCGCTGGGCTGCCAGTGCGTGCAGATCCGGACCGACGCGCTCAACCAGCGCAGCCAGCGGGCGATCGAGCGGCTCGGCGCGCGCCGGGACGGCGTGCTCAGGGGCCATCAGATCGTCGACGGCCGCTTGCGCGACAGCGTGGTCTATTCGATCCTCGATCGCGAGTGGCCGGGAGTGAGGCAGAACCTGCGCTACCTGCTGGCGAGGCACGCATGACCGGGATCACCGATTTCACCGTCACCGGCGCCGATGGCGTGGCCATCCCGCTCGATCGCTGGGCGGGGCAGGTGCT
>JBKBTU010000302.1:0-2665 GCA_046290715.1 Sphingomonas sp.
AGGCCTCGCCGCAACGGGGCAATTGAGCGATGCCGCGATCGAGCGCACGATCGCGGCGCTGCGCGTCTGCGCGGACAAGCTGAAGCGTCGCAACGTCACGCTCGCGCGCTCGGTGGCGACCGAGGCCTGCCGCCGCGCCAGCAACGGCCCCGCCTTCATCGCGCGCGCCTATGAGGAAACCGGCATCCACCTCGACATCATCTCCGCCGAGGAGGAGGCGCGGCTCGCCGTCCTCGGCTGCCACGCGCTGATCGAGCCCGGCGACGATCCCGCGCTGATCTTCGACATCGGCGGCGGATCGACCGAGCTGGTGCTGATCGACACCGCGCGCGGCGCGATGCCACGGGTGCTCGACTGGCATTCCGCGCCCTGGGGCGTCGTCTCGCTGACCGAAAGCGCCGGCGGGGGCGAGGGCGAGGACGGACGGCTCGCCGCCTACGAGCGGATGCGCGCCATCGTCGCCGACAGCTTCGCCGGCTTCGCGGCGCGGCTGCCCAAGGGTGTCGCCCGGCCCCGGCTGCTCGGCACGAGCGGCACGGTGACGACGCTCGGCAGCGTCCACCTCGGCCTCAGCCACTACGACCGCACGCAGGTCGACGGATTGATCGTGCCGGCGGATGCGATGCGGCGGATCAGTGCCGACCTGTCGAGGAAGTCGGTTCGCGAGCGTGCGCAGCTCGCCTGCATCGGGTCGGAGCGCGCCGATCTCGTCGTCGCGGGCTGCGCGATCCTCGAAACCATCCTCGACCTCTGGCCGGCCGAGCGGCTGGGTATCGCCGACCGCGGTATCCGCGAGGGCATCCTGCGCCGGCTGATGGGGAGCCCCAGACCATGAGGATACGTTCATGAGCCGCGACGGTGGCGGCCTGCGCACGCGGGTCAAGACGGCGCGCGGGCGCACCGCGCAATCGACCCGCTGGCTGGAACGGCAGCTCAACGACCCTTACGTCAAGCGCGCGAAGGCGGAGGGCTATCGCAGCCGCGCGGCCTACAAGCTGATCGAGCTCGACGAGCGGTTCGGCATCATCCAGGGCAAGCGCCGCGTCGTAGACCTCGGCATCGCGCCGGGCGGCTGGAGCCAGGTGATCCGGCGGCGCATCCCCAAGGCGAGCGTCGTCGGCATCGACCTCTTGCCGGTCGATCCGATCGACGGCGTCACGATCTTCCAGATGGACTTCATGGACGATGCCGCACCGGACCGGCTGATGGAGGCCCTGGGCGGCGCGCCCGACCTCGTGCTGTCGGACATGGCGGCCAATACCGTCGGCCATCCGCAGACGGATGCGCTGCGCACGATGGCGCTGGTCGAAACCGCGCTCGCCTTCGCGGTGGACGTGCTGGAGAAGGGCGGCACCTTCGTCGCCAAGGTGTTCGCCGGCGGGGCCGATGCGCAGCTCGTCGCCGAGATGAAGCGCAACTTCAACACGGTGAAGCACGCCAAGCCGCCGTCGAGCCGCAAGGGCTCGGTCGAATGGTTCGTCGTCGCGCAGGGGTTCAAGGGCAGGTCAGCGGATCAGCAAGGCTGATCCGCGTCGGGCCCCGGCCCCGGCCAGCGTCGCGCCTGTGCGACGACTGACGACGCGGCTTCGCCGCGGCGGGTCCACCCGAACCACAGCGCCAAGGCGAAATACGAGACGGACGAAGTCCGATCCTCGACCGCCACTCGACGACGCGAGGGGGAGGTCCCCAAACGCAAACGACGCGGCAAAGCCGCGCCGTCAGTCGGGCTCTGCCCGCTGGCCGAGGATCGGCACGAGCCGCGGATGAGCTCGCACTCCTCCGCTTGCCGATCCCCAAACGCAAACGACGCGGCACAGCCGCGTCGTCATTCGGGCTTTGCCCGCTGGCCGTGGATCAGCACGAGCCGCGGATGAGCTCGCGCTCATCCGCTTGCCGATCCATCACCCGTCGTAATCGGCGCCCAGGTTCTGGTTGCGCGGCGGCGCGGCGGCGGTGAGGCGGAGCGCTTCTGCCGAGGCGGACAGCGAACCGACCGCATCGACCTCGTCGTCGTCGTCGATCTGCACGCGCTGCAGGCTGCCGACCACCGCTTCTTCCAGGTGATCCGGGCGGACCAACTCGTCGGCGATCTCGCGCAGCGCCACCACCGGGTTCTTGTCGCGATCGCGATCGAGCAGCAGCTCCGCGCCGCCCGAGATCTGACGCGCGCGCTGCGCGGCGAACAGGACCAGGTCGAAGCGGTTGGGGATCTTGTCGACGCAATCCTCGACGGTAACGCGCGCCATGGACGCTTTCCTTCGCAAATACCGATGCAGTGAAGGCGGGGACCTAGGCGCAAGGGGCGGCCGAGTCAAGAAAATCGGCTTGTGCACGGGCCGGCGAGCCCCCACAGCGACCCGCGATGGACGCGCCCGCCCCCCAGCCGACGTTCACGGTGGACGGCAACCGCCTGACGTTGCTCGATACCGGGCCGCGGCGGCTGGATGCGCTGCTGGCGCTGATCGACGGTGCACAGGAGAGCCTGCGGATTCTCTATTACATCTACGCCGACGATGCGACCGGCCGTCGCGTCAACGCCGCGCTGATCGCCGCGGCGGAGCGTGGCGTGACGGTCGCGCTGATCGTCGACGGCTTCGGCAGCGAGGCCGACGAGGATTTCTACGCACCCCTGCGCGCGGCGGGCGTGTCGGTCTGCCGCTTCTCG
>JBKBTU010000303.1:0-2661 GCA_046290715.1 Sphingomonas sp.
CCGGCACGCCAGGTCCAGATCAGCACCGCCAGCAACGCACCGCCGACCACGGCTGCCGCGACCAGCGGGATCGGCTGGTCCCACGGGATCGAATGGAGGGTCAGCTTGCCGAACATCCGCCTTCAGCCCTCCCGTCCGCCGTTGTCGACCTCGTGCACCGGTGCCCCCGCCTGCCGCACCGCCGCGGCGAAGAAGCCCGGCGGCACGCTGCCATAGGTGAAGGGGCGCAGATTGCCCTTCTGCTTGGCGAGCGCCAGATAGCTTCGTCCGTCGAGCGCCGGTCCCTGCCCCCGCGTGTTCGCCGCCCAGGCGGCGAAGCGCTGCGGCGGGACCGCGTCCACCACGAAGTCCATGTCGGAAAACCCTTCTCCGCTGTAATGCGCCGACAGGCCATGGAACCGGCCCGGCCGATCCGCCATCAGGTGCAGCTTCGCCTCCATCCCCGCCATCGCGTAGATCTGGCTGCCGAGCTGCGGCACGAAGAAGCTGTTCATGACGGTCGCCGAGGTGATGCGGAACTCGATCGGCGTTCCCGCCGGGATCACCAGCCGGTTGACGCTGGCGACGCCCTGTTCGGGATAGACGAACAGCCACTTCCAATCGAGCGCGACCACCTGCACCACCACGGGCCGCTGCCTGCCCGCGATCGGGCGCTGCGGATCGAGTTCGTGGCTCGCGATCCAGCCCATCCCGCCGAGGAAGATGATGACGAGCAGCGGCACCGACCAGACCAGCAGTTCGAGCTTGCCCGAATAGGACCAGTCGGGACGATATTTGGCACGGCGGTTGGAGGCGCGGAACCACCAGGCGAAGGCGGCGGTGGCCAGGATCACCGGCACGACGATGCCGAGCATCACCGCGACCGAATTGACAAGCAGCGTCTTCTCGCCCGCCGCGACCGGTCCGGCGGGATCGAGCAGCGCCGGCGCACACCCCGCGACGACGGCGGCAAGCGCGAGCGCCGCTCCCGATTTCAGCATGGCGGACAGGCCTGACAGCGCAACGATCCCCTTTGACGAGCCGCCGTCGCGGTTCTCCATCACCGCCACGCAACGTGCAGCGGCGCCAGAGGGTCCGGGCAGGTTACGAAAGATTGCCGCGCCGCGCCCGCCGCCAGGCGAGCGACTGCCGGTTGAGCGCGGCCAGATCCACCGACTGCGCCACCGCGCCCCGGCCGAGCTCCACCGCCCGCGTCAGGATGGGGAGCGCGACGTGCCGGTACGCCGGCCGCTCCGCCACCGCGTCGTACCATACCCCACCGACCGCCGCGTCGAGCAGGATGCGCTGGAAGCAGTGATCCGCGCGCACCGGCCACATACGAAGACCCGCGAGACCGGGCAGGGTCTCGCGGGTCAGCGTCAGCCATTCGGCTTCCAGCGCGGCGCGATCGTCGGTCGCGCCGGTCGGCATCAGATGTGGATCGGCTTGCCGGTCACCGCCATCGCGGCTTCCTTGATCGCTTCGGAATGCGTCGGGTGCGCGTGGCAGGTATAGGCGATGTCCTCGCTCGTCGCGCCGAACTCCATCGCCTGCGCCGCCTGCGCGATCATCGTGCCGGCGACGCTCGCGATCGCCCACACGCCGAGCACGCGGTCGGTCTTGGCATCCGCGATGATCTTCACGAAGCCGTCGGGCTCGTGATTGGTCTTGGCGCGGCTGTTCGCCATCATCGGGAACTTGCCGACCTTGACCTCGCCCTTCTGCTTGGCCGCTTCCTCGGTCAGGCCGACGCCGGCGAATTCGGGCATGGTGTAGACGACGCTCGGGATAATGTCGTGGTTCACGATCCCGGTCAGGCCCGCGATGTTCTCGGCGACCGCGATGCCTTCATCCTCGGCCTTGTGCGCAAGCATCAGGCCAGGCGCGACGTCACCGATCGCCCAGATGCCGGGCACGCTGGTGGCGAAGTCGTGGTCGATCTCCACCTGCCCGCGCGCGTTGACCGACAGGCCGGCGGCTTCGAGGTTGAGGCCGTCGGTATTGGGCTTGCGGCCGATCGCGAGCAGCACGGCATCCGCCGTGATCGTCTCCGCCGCACCGCCCGCGGCGGGCTCGAGCGTCAGCGTCGCGGTATCGCCCGCGACGGCGACGCCGGTGACCTTGGTCGACAGCTTGAACTCGATGCCCTGCTTCTTGAAGATCTTCTGCGCTTCCTTGCGCACGTCGCCGTCGAAGCCGGGCAGGATCTGGTCGAGGAACTCGACCACCGTCACCTTCGCGCCGAGCCGGCGCCAAACGCTGCCGAGCTCCAGCCCGATGACCCCGCCGCCGATCACGACCATGTGCTCAGGCACCTTCGGCAGTTCGAGCGCGCCGGTGCTGTCTACGACGACCTTCTGGTCGACCGTGACGCCGGGCAGCGGCGTCACCGACGAACCCGTCGCAATGACGATGTTCTTCGCCCGCACGGTCTGTCCGCCGACCTCGACGCTGTCCTTGCCGGTGAAGCTGGCGCGGCCCTTCAACCACGTCACCTTGTTCTTCTTGAACAGATATTCGATGCCGCCGGTCAGCTGCTTGACCGCATCGCGGCGCTGGCCGTGCATCGCTTCGAGGTCGAGTTCGACCCCGGTCGCCTTGATCCCGAGCTTGGCGAACGCCCCACCGGCGACACCCTCGTAATATTCGGACGCGTGCAGCATCGCCTTGGACGGAATGCAG
>JBKBTU010000304.1:0-2654 GCA_046290715.1 Sphingomonas sp.
CTGCTCGCTCTCGCCATACCATTTGCTCAGCAGATCGGAGGATTTGGTGGCGATGAAGTTCGCCTCCGCCTCGCGCGCCACCGCCTTTGCGAGCAGCGTCTTGCCCGTTCCCGGCGGTCCGTAGAGCAGGAAGCCCTTGGCCGGGCGGATACCGAGCCGGCGGAACGCGTCGGGGTCCTTGAGCGGCAGCTCGACGCCTTCCTTCAGCCGGTTCTGCGCGGCATCGAGGCCGCCGACGTCTTCCCAGCGCACGCGCGGCGCCTCGACCATCACCTCGCGCATCGCCGAGGGCTGGACGCGCTTCAGCGCCTCGAGGAAATCCTCGCGCGTCACCGACAGCGTGTCGAGCACCTCGGGCGGAATGGTCCGCTCCTCGAGGTTGAGGCGCGGCATGATCCGGCGCACCGCCTCGATCGCCGCCTCGCGGGTCAGCGCGGCGAGGTCGGCACCGACGAAGCCGTAGGTGGTGCGCGAGAGCTCGGCGAGGTCGACCTTGTCGCCCAGGGGCATGCCGCGGGTGTGGATACCCAGGATCTCGCGCCGCCCGCGTTCGTCGGGGACGCCGACGACGATCTCGCGATCGAAGCGGCCGGGGCGGCGCAGAGCCTCGTCGATCGCCTCCGGCCGGTTGGTCGCGGCGATGACGACGAGGTTGGCGCGCGCCTCCAGCCCGTCCATCAGCGTCAGCAACTGCGCGACGACGCGCTTCTCCGCCTCGCCCTGCACGTTGCCGCGCTTGGGGGCGATCGAATCGATCTCGTCGATGAAGACGATGGAGGGTGCGGATTTCGCCGCTTCCTCGAAGATCTCGCGCAGCCGTCCCTCGGATTCTCCATAGGCGGAACCCATGATCTCCGGCCCGTTGATCAGGAAGAAGCTGGCGTCCGATTCGTTCGCCACCGCGCGCGCAAGCCGCGTCTTGCCGGTGCCGGGCGGACCGTAGAGCAGCAGACCCTTGGGCGGATCGACGCCTAGGCGCTGGAACAGCTCGGGATAGCGCAGCGGCAGCTCGACCATCTCGCGCAGCTGATCGATCGTCTGGCCCATGCCGCCGATATCGTCATAGGTGACGTCGGCGCGGCGCTGCGTCGGCTCCTCATATTCGGGGCGCAGCTCGATCTCGGTGTTTTCGTCGATATGGACGACACCCTTGGGGCTCGCCGACACCACCGCGAGCCGGATCTCCTGCAGCGCATAGGCGGGCGCGTTCATGAATTGCTGGATGCCCGGCGGCATGTTGCCGACGCGCTGGTGGCCGGCGGTCGCGACCACGTCGCCCTGGCAGAGCGGCCGCCCGAAAAAGGTACGCTTCAACGCCTGCGGCTGGCCCTGCAACCGCAGATTGGCCTGTGCCGGCGCGAAGACGACGCGCGTCGCGGGCTTCGATTCGGCCTTGCGCACCTCGACGAAATCGCCCGCGCCGACGCCGGCATTGGCGCGTTGCAGGCCGTCGATGCGCAGCACCTCGATCCCCTCGTCCTCGGGATACGGACCGACCGCGCGCGCCGGGGTCGACTGCTTGCCGACGATCTCGACGACGTCGCCCTCGCCCACGCCGATCGCCGCCATCAGGCTGCGTGGCAGGTGCGCGAGGCCGCGGCCGGAATCCTCCGGACGGCTGTTCGCCACCTGGATCTTGCGGGTGGGGGTATCGGTGTCGGCCATCAACGCGGGTCCCTAACGAAGCGGGTTCGAAGCGCGCGAGATAGGAAGGCGGTTCCGGCATCGCCACGCCGGCCTGATCCACCGCAAAACAAAAAAAGGGCCGGCTCGAAGGAGCCAGCCCGTGAAAGTTTTAGGAGAGGATGCCTGAAAGGCCCGTCCGTTTTGTCGCCAGCAGCTTTATGTTGCAAGTGCGAAAAGATGCGGTACGATTGCACAAACTGCATGCGTTAACACGAGAGGGTTGGAGGATCGTCATGCGCAGACTGCCGCCGCTCGGTGCGATCGAGGCCTTCGTGCAGGTCGCGCGCCTGGGGTCGGTCAAGGCCGCCGCGGCCGAGCTCGCGCTCTCCGCGCCCGCGCTCAGCCGCCGCGTGCAGAGCCTGGAACGGTTCATCGACCGGCCGCTGTTCGAGCGGCGGCACCAGGCGATGGTGCTCAACGCCGATGGCGAACGCTTGCTCGCGCAGATCGCGCCGGTGCTCGACAGCCTGTCGGATGCGGTGGAGGCGATGACCGGCACGGTCGAGGTGCTGCGCCTCAGGCTCGGCATCCTGCCGCTGTTCGCCTCGCAGCGGCTGTTCCCGCGGCTGGGCGAATTGCGCAGCGCGCATCCCGAACTGCATCTCGACATCGACACCGCGGGCCATGGCATCACGCGCCTCGGCGAAGGGCTCGATGCGGTGATCGCGCTGTCGCGCGAGATCGAACCGACGCTCTATGCCAAACGGCTCGATCGCAACTCGGTCTATGTGATCGGTGCGCGCACATTGCTTGAGGGTCCCGACCCGGTGACGCGGCCGGAACAGCTCGCCGGCCTCACCGCGCTCATCCACCGCGAAATGCCCGAGACCTTTGCCGCCTGGCGCGAGGCGGCGGGCGTCGACGATATCGAGCCGCTGGCGATCGATTACTTCGATTCGGGCGCGCTGATGCTGGAGGCGGCGGCGCAGGGCCTCGGCGTCGCGTTCATGCACGAAAGCCATTTCCAG
>JBKBTU010000305.1:0-2652 GCA_046290715.1 Sphingomonas sp.
GGCGCGGCGCGGGCTATATCTTCGGCGTATGGGGCGGCATCGCCGCCGCGTCGGCGATCGCGGCGATGATCGGCAACGCGGCGCTCGCGGGCAGCAGCCCGGACCTGATCGCCGCGGTGACAGCAGTGGCGGCAGGCGCGATCCTCGCGATGCTGGTCGATACGATGATCCCCGAGGCGACGGAATCGACGCACGATTATTCCGGGCTGATCGCGGTGTGTGGTTTCCTCGCCGCATTCGTGCTGTCGAAGAGCGGCGGGTGACGGGCGCCTCTTCCCGCTAGCGCTCGCGCCAACCGTCGAAGAAGATCGCCTTCACCGCCGCTATGCTGCCGAGCCCGGTTGCGGGCATGCCGATCGCGTTCCGCCGCGCGCCCGCGCCGGTCGAGCCTTGCTCGAAGAAGCGCGCATCCTGCGGCCGGAAGACGTCGGTCATGGTGCCGTCGCGCGCGGTACCGTTCATGCTTGCCCAATGGTCCGGCGCGATATGCGCGTCCATCGCGCAGTCGATGAAGGACGCCTGGCCGACCGCGCGGGGATTGGCGTAGCGGCCGTCGGCGAAGCGCGTGGTCGGATGCCACGGCCGGGCGAGCGCGACCGAGCGGTCCGGGACGCCCGCCTCCCGTGTCAGACGCGAGCGATAGAAGACGATCCCCATCGGCTGGTCGAGCAGCGTCGACGGCGCGGCGATGAAGGACTGAAAGGGTTCGGCCCGCGTATCGGCGGCGCGTATCCGGGAGCGGATCTCCGACCGCTCGATCAGCATCATGCCGTTGCCGAAGATGAAGTCGATATTGCCCGCGATAAGACTGTCGGCGACGTGGACGCGCCGGCCGTTGGCGAAGACGGTGTCCTGGTACCCCAGGATCGCGCTGTCGCGGATCGCGACGCGGTCGCTGTCGATATCGGCCAGCAGCGCGACCGCCTGCGGGTTGCCGATCTTGGCGGCATCGCCGTCGGGCAACCGGTCGTTGGCGAGATAGTCGAAATCGTTGCGGATCGTCATGCCGGACACGATGACGTCGGTGGCGTTGATCGTCAGCGTCGCGGAACCCGGCGTACCCCAGTGATTGCGGTGATAGCCGCCGGCGGTCTGCGCGACCGCGTCGAAGCGAAGCGTCGTCCGGTCCCGCCCGCTGCCGACGAGCTTCACACGGCTACGGGTGACCGTCACCTTCTCGCGATAGTCGCCCGGCGCGATCCGGATCGTCGTCCAGCCCGTCGCACCGCCGCGCCCCGCCTCCGCCAGCGCCTCGCCGAGCGTCGCGAAGCAGCGCTGCGCCCCCGCACAGGCCTTGGCGACGCGGATGTCGGGGGCGGCGTGCGCGGCAGTGCCGGCGACGGATCCGGCGAGAAGCGCGGCGGCAAGGATGGAACGGATCATGTCGGCAGTCCCTTTCGTCCGCGCCGCCGCCGAGGTTCAGGCCTGCCCGGCGGGCATCGGCACCGGATCGCCATGCAGCGGCATCCGCGGCTGGCTCGGCCGGCTGAGCCCGGTGACGAGATCGGCGATGCGCACCGGCTGCCGGGTCTCGAAACAGCGGTTCGCGGCGATCCCGACCAGGCAGGACGCGGCACCCGCCCGCTCGTCGGCAGCGCGCAGCAGCGGGTCGGGCGCGGACCGGGGATCGAAGATGTCGGCGAGCATGACCGCGTCGCCGCCGCCGTGACCGCCGGCACCTTCGTCGGGCGTGACGATCTGCGGCCGTCCGCGCATCGGGATGATCCGCGTCGTGACGACATCGCGGGCCTCGCGTGCGGATGCGCCGGCGGTGCCGCCGCTTTCGGTCACGCTGTGCTCGAGCCGCCCCTTGGTGCCGTTGAACGCGACATGATAGCCTTCCCAGGCATTGAAGGCGTTGAGGCTGTAGCTCAGCGTCGTGCCGCCCGCATAGCCGACGATGACGTTCATCGTGTCCTCGATGCTGATGTCCGGACGCCACACGCAGCGGTCGCGATGATAGCCGTCGAGCGCCTCGTTATCGAGGAACAGCGCCTTGAGCCCCGGATCGGCGGCGAGGTCGAGGTAGAAGCTGCATTTCGCCTTTTCCGGGCAGGTGAGGCAGCGCTCGTGCGGTCCGCTCAATCCCATCCGCCTCGCCATCGCGGGCGTGTAGAAGTCGCGCTTGCCGGTCGCATCGACCGTCACCGGCGTGTCCGAGAGCCACCAGTTGACGAGGTCGAAGTGATGCGTCGCCTTGTGCACCATCAAGCCGCCGGAAATCGGCTTTTGCGAATGCCACCGGCGAAAATAATCCGCGCCGTGCACGGTGTTGAGCAGCCAGTGGAAGTCGACCGACAGGATGTCGCCGATCGCCCCCGACATCAGCAGCCGCTTCACCTGGCTGCGATAGGGGGCATAGCGATAGTTGAAGTTGACGCGGACGTGCCGATCGTTGCGCTTGCACGCGTCGATGATCGCCTGCGTCTTGGCGGCATCGGTCGTCATCGGCTTTTCGGTGATGACGTCGAGCCCGGCGTCGAGGCCGCGGACGATATAGTCGACGTGCGTGACGTCGGGGGTGGTGACGATCAGCCCGTCGGGCTTGAGTTCGTCGATCATCCGCCTGAAATCGGCAGCGGCATAGGCCTTGGGCGGCCGCGCGCCGGCCTGTGCCGCGCGCCGTCCCACCAGTGCAAGGCGCCCGGCATT
>JBKBTU010000306.1:0-2651 GCA_046290715.1 Sphingomonas sp.
TGCTGCTTCAGGCGCGCGACCGGGTCGCCGAGCGGCCAGGCGGTGGGTTCGCCCGCGCTGCGATATTGCGAGGGATCGTCGGAGGTCGAGTGCCCCTCGGCACGATAGGTGAAGTGCTCGATCAGCGTCGGACCGGCGTTGGTGCGCGCGCGCTCCGCCGCCCAGAGCGTCGCGGCATAGACCGCGAGCGCGTCGTTGCCGTCCACCCGCAGGCCGGCGATGCCGTACCCGATCGCACGCGCGGCGAAGGTGGTCGCCTCCGCGCCGGCGAACCCCGAGAAGCTCGAGATCGCCCATTGGTTGTTGACGACGTTGAAGATCACCGGCGCGCGGTAGACGGATGCGAAGGTGCAGGCGGAGTGGAAGTCGCCCTCCGCGGTCGATCCCTCGCCGCACCAGACCGCGGCGATACGCGTGTCGCCCTTCGCCGCCGACGCCATCGCCCAGCCGACCGCCTGCGGATATTGCGTGGTGAGATTGCCCGAGATCGAGAAGAAGCCGTGGTCGCGCGCCGAATACATGATCGGCAGCTGCTTGCCCTGGAGCTTGTCGCCGCTGTTCGAGTAGATCTGGTTCATCATCTCGACCAGCGGGTAGCCGCGCGCGATGAGCAGGCCCTGCTGGCGATAGGAGGGGAAGCACATGTCCTCGAAATCGAGCGCCTGCGCGGCGGCGATCGACACCGCCTCCTCGCCCGTCGCCTTCATGTAGAAGCTGGTCTTGCCCTGCCGCTGGGCGCGGAACATGCGCTCGTCGAAGGCGCGGAGCAGCGCCATGTTGCGCAGCATGCGGCGCAGCATATCCGGCGAGAGCTTGGGATCCCAGGGGCCGACCGCCCTGCCCTCGTCGTCGAGGACGCGGACCATCGTGTAGGCGAGGTCGGTGAAATCGTGCGCGGACTGCGCCGTGTCGGGGCGCCGCGCGGAGCCTGCCGGCGGCACCTCGACGCCGACGAAATCGACCGCGTCACCGGGGCGGAACTTGGGTTCCGGCACGTGCAGACGCAGCGGTGGCAGATTGGCGTGCGGGTGCTCGCTGGCCACGTTTCTCTCCTCGGACGTGCCGCGTCGAGTCGCGGCGGGCGTTGATCGATCCTGTTGCGCCGTTGTAATTAAATTTCAAGCGAGATTTACGCCGCCCGGCACGGGGGGTGGCGCCCTGCATCGGCGACGGAGGCTCAGCCAAGCAGCGCAACCGCCTGAGGCTGCCCCTCCACCACCCGGCTGCGCCAGGCGGTCCCCTCCCCGTGCCGGGAGGATGTCTTACTCCACCGTCTGTTCGATGACGCCGAAGATCGGGTGGTGGCGATCGTCCTCGGCCCAGATGCGCACGGTATCGCCCTTCTTGAGGAACGGCGTCGTCGGCTTGCCGTCGGCGATGGTCTCCACCGTGCGCAGTTCGGCGAGGCAGGAATAGCCGACGCCACCGGCCGCGATCGTCTGCCCGGCTCCGCCGTCGGCGCCGCGGTTGGAGACGGTGCCGGAGCCGACGATCGTCCCCGCTCCCAGCCTGCGCGTCTTGGCGGCGTGCGCGACGAGCGTGCCGAAGTCGAAGGTCATGTCCTCGCCCGCGTCGGCGCGGCCGAACGGCTGGCCGTTGAGGTCGACGTGAAGCTTGCGATGCAGCTTGCCGTCGCGCCACCAGTCACCCAGCGCATCCGGGGTCACGAACACCGGCGAGAAGGCGCTCGCCGGCTTGGACTGGAAGAAGCCGAAACCCTTGGCGAGCTCGCCGGGGATGAGGTTGCGCAAGGACACGTCGTTGGTCAGCCCGACGAGCCGGATCGCGGCGAGCGCCTCGTCGCGGCTCGCGCCGAGCGGCACGTCGCCGGTGACCACCACCACCTCCGCCTCGAGATCGCAGCCCCAGCTTTCGTCGGCGAGCGGGATCGGATCGCGGGGGGCGAGAAAGCCATCCGATCCGCCCTGGTACATCAGCGGATCGTGCCAGAAGCTCTCCGGCATCTCCGCGCCTCGCGCCTGCCGCACGAGCGCGACATGGTTCACATAGGCCGACCCGTCCGCCCATTGATAGGCGCGCGGCAGCGGCGAGGCGGCGTCGTGCTCGTGGAAGCGCTCGCGCGGGATCGCCACATGATCGAGGTCGGTGGCGAGGTTGGCGAGATCCGGCAGCAGCCGGTCCCAATCGTCGAGCGCCGCCTGAAGGGTCGGCACGATATGGCTGGCGTCGGCATACCAGGCGAGATCGGTCGAAACGACGACGAGCCTGCCGTCGCGGCCGTGCTTCAGACTGGCCAGTTTCATCGCGCGCATCCTCCTGTCGTTGGACACACTGTGTATCGGGTGGCGCGCGGGCGTGCACCCCCGAAAGTATCCGGCGATACCACACGACCATAACGATTGTTACGCCGGCCTTGACGCGCTTCGGCCGCCGCCGCAGCCTATGCGAAACACAGGAGAGGATGATGACGCTCGACGACGTGGCAGCGCGGGGGGCCTATGGCGAGGAGCACGAGGCGTTCCGCCAGACGGTGCGCCAGTTCCTGCGCAAGGAAGGGGTACCGCATGTCGCCGATTGGGAAGCGGATCGGCTGGTCCCGCCGGCATTCTGGCGCGCGGCCAAGGCGCTGCTGGCGAAGGTGCAGGGGTGATGCGGCCACCTCAGCCTCATCTCGCGTTTGCCGTCAGCCC
>JBKBTU010000307.1:0-2651 GCA_046290715.1 Sphingomonas sp.
TCCAGTAGTTGCGCAGCACCGTGGTGACGTAGCCGCGGGTTTCCCAATAGGGGATGCTCTCGATGTAGAGCAAAGGGTCGCCATTGTCGTGGACGATGGCGTTCCAGTCGCCGACCGGGCGCGGGCCGGCGTTGTACGCGGCGATGACCTTCGGCAGCAGGCCGCCGGTCACCCCCGCCATGTCGCGCAGCCGCTCGAGGTGGCGCTGGCCGATGTCCATGTTGGTCGCGGGCTTGGTCAGCGCCGCCTTGTCGAGCGCGAAGCCCTTCTCGCGCGAATAGTCGGTCGCCGCGGCCGGCATGATCTGCATCAGGCCATAGGCGCCGGCCGGGCTCACCACCTTGTTGCGGAAGCCGCTTTCCTCCAGCGTGTGGGCGTAGACCAGCGCCTTGTCGACGCGCCAGCCGCTCGTCGGCGTCCAGTTCGGGGTCGGATAACGCGCCTCGGCGGCGGCGACGACGCCCTGCGGGCAGTTGTGCGCGAGCCACACGGTCGTCGCCGGCAGGCTCAGCGCCTCGGCGACGCGGACCAGGCTGCCGAACTCGGCGGGATCGCCGATCCGCGCCTGCTGGCGCACGACGCTGTCGGCAAGGTCCGTCTCGCCGATCTCGGCGAGCGCGGCGGCGACGCGGACGTTGGGCCGCTTGTCGAGCCGCGTCCAGTCGGCGGCGACGATCTGCGTGGAGGGCTTGCCCTTGTCGCGGATCAGCAGCGCCTGTCGCGACAGCTGCCCGTAGAAGCTTTCGGAGAATTGCGCGGCCGATTGCAACCGCGCCTGCACCTTGTCGGGGCGGCCGCAGACCATGTCGGCGCGCGACGCCCAGTAGAGCGCGGCGGCGCGCAGGTCGACGTCGCTCGCGCGCGCCGCGACGCCCTCGAACCCGGTTTCGGCGGCGGCGCAATCGTTCTGCCGCCAGGCCGCCAGCGCGCCCATCCAGCGGCCCTGCACCGCCCAGTCGCCGTATCCGCCAGCCGCCTTCGCCGCCATGCTGCGCGCATTGGCATCGTCGCCGGTCAGGAAATACATCCAGGCGACCTTCGCCTGCCATTCGCTCTGCGCTTCGGGCGTCAGGCCGGGAGTCGATTCGAGCAGCGCCTGCGCCTCGGCGCCCATGTCCGCCTTGACGAACGGCTGCATCTTCACCGCGAGTTCGGCGGCGATCTCGTCGCTCTTCGTCGCCTTGGCACGGACGCGGCGCGGGGCGCCGTCCTGCCAGATCAGCCGCTGCGCCTGCGGCAGCGGCGGCAGCTCGGTCGCGCCGCGCGCCTTGGCGATGCGGGCGAGGTCGGCCGCCTCGGGCAGTTCGGGGGCCTCGTTGAGCAACGCGACGAGCGGCTCGAGCTCGACCTTGGGTGAACCCTTGGCGGTATAGAGTTCGGCGCGCGCGATCGCGTGCAGCGGTCCGGGCTTCATGGCGTCGAGCGCGATCTGCGCATCCTGCCACTTGCCGTCGCGGATCGCCTGGAACACCGTGCGATAGCCTTCGCGCTGCGCGGCATCGAGCTGGTCGGGAATGCGCTCCGCCGTGGCGATGCCGGCGAGCTTCGCGTCGCCCGCCGGCTCGCCGCCGGAGGCCAGGGCTGCGGCAGGCGTAGCGAGCGCGACGAGCGCCAGCGCGAGCGTGCGGGTCATGCGGACAAATCCCCCATCAGCAATTGCAGGTCCTTCCAGGCCTCCGCCTTCGCCGCGGGCTTCTCGAGGAGGAAGCGCGGGTGAAAGCTGGCGACCACCCCTGTCTGTCCGTTCTTATGGTTAAAGGCGTGTAAAGACCCGCGCGTCCCCGGCATTTCCGCCCCCAGAATGGCACGGCTCGCCGCATTGCCGAGGAGGAGCAGCCGCTTGGGCGCGACGAGGCCGATGTGATGCTGCGAAATCGCCGACAGCCGCGCCTCGACCTCGCGCGGCATCCGGCCCGCGACCGGCCGCTTGGCGCAGACCGCGGCGAGGTGGACTGTGTCCCGCGACAGGCCGATCGCGGCGAGCATCCGGTCGAACAGCGCGCCCGTCTCGCCGCTCATCAGCGTCCCCGCGGCGCCGTCGTCCTTGTCGGGGCAATCGACCAGCACCATCACCGCCGCATCGGCCGGACCGGTCGCCGCGATCGAGACGCCGCGCCATTCGACCTCCGGCACCTGATCGCCGCCGCGCCACGCGATGAAGTCCGCCAGCAGGTCCGGCATCGCCGTCGGCGCCACCGCGGGCGGGGCGGGGGAGGCGGCCGGCGCAAAGGCCACGGGATCGGGCATCGGCTGGGCGAGCCAGTCGCGCGGATCCTCGCCGACGAGCGTGTCGACGCCGGCGTCCTGCCACCAGTCGAGCGCGCTCGCGACGCCCGCCATCCAGTCGTGATGCTGATCGGCCCCCACGCGTTTCCTTCTTCTCGAGGTTGACGTTTGCGTCAACTTGTCCGATCGCGGATCGGAGACGAGACGTTGTCGGCCTGCGCTTGAACGCTTTTTGCCCGCCCGACAATGCGCAACGCTGACGCCCGGGAGTGGAATGATGTCGGAACGCGAATCGCAGAGAGAGTCGATGCCCTATGACGTGGTCATCGTCGGCGCCGGGCCTGCGGGCCTGTCGGCGGCGATCCGCTTCAAGCAGGTCGCGGCGGAAAAGGGCGCGGACCTCTCCGTCTGCGTGCTCGAAAAGG
>JBKBTU010000308.1:0-2642 GCA_046290715.1 Sphingomonas sp.
GGAAGGGCTGCGGCGTCGCCTTGTCGAGCTTCAGCTCCACCGCGCGCGGGGTCTTGCCGCGGGCGAGGCCGGTTCGGTTGCCGACGCGGAAGATGTGCGTGTCGACCGCGAAGGTCTCCGCGCCGAAAACGACGTTCATCACGACGTTGGCGGTCTTGCGGCCGACGCCGGGAAGCCGTTCGAGCGCGTCGCGATCGGCAGGGACCTGGCCGCCATGCTCGGCGATCAGCGCCTCCGACAGCGCGATCACGTTCTTCGCCTTGGTGTTGAACAGGCCGATCGTGCGGATATGATACTTCAGCGCATCGAGGCCGAGCGCGACCATCTGTTCGGGGGTGTGGACCTCGGCGAACAGCGCGCGCGTCGCCTTGTTGACCCCGGCATCGGTCGCCTGTGCCGACAGCACCACCGCGACGAGCAATTGGAAGGCATTGCCCGATTCGAGCTCGGTCTCGGGATGCGGGTTGGCCTCGGCCAGCCGGCGGTAGAATTCGAAGACGTCCGCCTTCTTCACTGGGGCGCCTTCTTCACAGCCCGAGCACGTCGCCCATGCGATAGCGACCGGCGGGACGACCGGCGAGCCACAGTGCCGCGCGCACCGCGCCCTTGGCGAAGATGCCGCGATCCTGCGCGAGGTGCGACAGCTCGATCCGCTCCCCCTCGCTGGCGAAGACGACGTGATGATCGCCGACGATCGATCCGCCGCGCAGGGAGGCCATGCCGATCGTTCCTTCGGTGCGCGCTCCGGTGAGGCCGGCGCGGCCATCGACGCGCAATTCGGACAAGGTCGTCCCCCGCCCCGCCGCCGCCGCCTCGCCGAGCAGGATCGCGGTGCCGGAGGGCGCGTCGACCTTGTGGCGGTGGTGGCTCTCGACGATCTCGATATCCCAATCGGTGCCGAGCCGCGCCGCCGCCTCGCGCACCAGCTGCGCGAGCAGGGTGACGCCGAGCGAGGTGTTGCCGGTCTGGAGCACGGCAATGTCGGCGGCGGCGGCATCGATCGCCTCGTGCTGCGCCTGGGAGAGGCCGGTGGTGCCGATCACGATCGGGGTGCGCGCGGCACGGGCGATGGCGAGGTGGCGTTCGAGCGCATGCGCCGCGGAGAAGTCGACCAGCACGTCGGCGACCGCGGCGAGCGCCGCCGGATCGCCGCCCGCATCGACCCCGCCGGCGAGGCGCGCGCCCTCCGCCTCGATCTGCGCCGCGATCGCGCGGCCCATGCGGCCGCCGCTGCCGTAGATGCCGATCGCGGTCATGCGCGGCTCCGAAGGTCACGAAGGTCTCGCCCGCGCACGGGTCGTCGGCAGTCGGGGCGCGGTGCGATGGGGGTCATGGGCCGGCGTGTGGCACAAGTATCGCGGATAGGACAGGCCCTGCGCCAGCCGTCTGATCCATCGCGATATTCCGGCGCGACACGCTTATGCTGCGGCGGTCGACCTTCCCGGCGAAGCGCCGCGGATGACAGGCGATGGACATGAGTCGCATGCGGCTCATCGTCGTGGTGATCGACGCCGGCATCTCGGCCGGGTCCGGCGTCGCCACCGTTCGCGGACCCGGCGAGCCGTGGCACGGGCACCGCGTCACGAAAACGTGCTAGTACCCCGAGGCGGCGGGATGACGGCTGACGCGCGAACTTAGACAAGATGAACACCTTGATGGAAACGATCCACTTCCATCGTTTCCGTTTCTGCACCCATGAGAAAGACCGTGAAATTCGGTTGCGGTATAGAGGGGCGCGCCCGTGTAGGACAGGGCAGCCGGATTCCCGGCGTATCGCGGGGAGCTTGGCGTTGCTTGCATCCAATGCCGTTCGAGCGATCGAAGATAGGCTGTGCGGCCCGGAGCCCTGCCGTCGTCATGGTCCGGCCAGAGTTCGCGCCTCGGAACGCGGATAGTTAGCAGACCGTCAGGAATGTCGGCGCGATCGGCAGGCCAAGTTCCCACGGTCGGTTCGTTTTTAGCAATGGTGGAGCGCAGGCTTTGGCAGGCCTCCGGGCGAATTGCTCAGTCGGAGGCGGTTCCAAATAGCCACTCATTAGCAGCGTTCGAAACAGAAGTGTTTTTCAATGCCAAGATCGAGGCGTGATAGACTTTGGCGTTCGCAAAATCGTTGGTGCTGACAAGCCGGTCGCGGTCACGGGTCAATTCAGCAACTATGTTTCTAGGTGTCGTCCAATCGATAGCACTTCCGAATGACGTTCCTCCATCGGCCTTTTGGAGCCCGATGTTCCATGTCGCCGATAGTTGTTCCGAGGTGTAGCCGAGATTCTGAACCATGTTGGCCCTTACAACGGATAGCTGCCCGACAGTCATGTGCTCATAGTCGTACTTACCAGATGGAAGCCCCTGAGACGCACTGATCGCATCAGCCTGCTTCTTGATGGCGGACCTTCGTTCGTTTTCGGGCATCTGCATGAGGCGATTCCAAGAAGCCTCATCAACGGCTGCACTAGCCGTCAACGACCCGTCCGATAGAGCTGCTGCCGTCGAAGAGATCTCTGCCCGATCCCCCGAAGGCATCTTGCTTGTCGATGTCGTTTCTGAAAAGACGCTCGCGAATGCGGCGTTGGCAGTCGATGACTTCGTTGGATAAAAGGTGGCGGTCTTCGAGAAGCCGCTAACTGATATCGCCATGTCCTTGA
>JBKBTU010000030.1:0-10835 GCA_046290715.1 Sphingomonas sp.
ATTCGGCGGTGATGTGCTGGGCGGCATGCGACCGGCTCGCCAATGCGGCGACCGTACTGGGGCTGGGGGAGCGCGCGGCGTTCTGGCAGGATCGGGCACAGCAGATGCGCGACCGGATCGAGGCGGCGGCGTGGCGCCCCGACACCAACCGCATGTCGGCGACCTTCTCGGGCGACGACCTCGACGCCAGCCTGATCCAGCTGCTCGACCTGCGCTTCTTCGAGCCGACCGATCCGCGCTTCCTCGGCACGCTCGATGCGGTGGAAAAGGGCCTGCGCCGCGGCAGCTTCATGCTCCGCTACGATACCGAGGACGACTTCGGCCTGCCGGAGACCGCGTTCAACGTCTGCACCTTCTGGCTGATCGAGGCGCTGCACGCCACCGGCCGATCGGACGACGCCCGCGCTCTGTTCGAGGAGATGCTGGCACGGCGCACCGCAGCTGGCTTGCTATCGGAGGATATCGACCCAACAACTGGGGAACTCTGGGGAAATTATCCGCAGACCTATTCGTTGGTGGGCATGATCAACTGTGCCGCCATGCTGTCCAAGCCATGGAGTTCGATCCGCTGAGCCGTCTCATCATCATTTCCAATCGCGTCTCCGCCCCGTCGGGCTCCAAATCGGGCGCACAGGGCGGGCTCGCCGTCGCGCTCGCCTCTGCCCTGCGCGAATACAAGGGCATGTGGTTCGGCTGGTCGGGCGAGCAGACCGACGAATATACCGGGCAGATCACCTTCCAGCGCAGCGAGGGCGTCACCACCGCCACCGTCGATCTCGAAGAGCAGGATATCGAGGAATATTACAACGGCTACGCCAACCGGACGTTGTGGCCGCTGTTTCACTATCGCGTGGATCTTGCTGAATACGAACGCGAATTTGCCGGCGGCTACCAACGGGTCAACGAACGCTTCGCCGACACCGTCCAGCCGCTGATCGAGGAGGACGATGCGGTCTGGGTGCAGGATTACCACCTGTTTCCCCTGGGCGAGGAGTTGCGCAAGCGCGGCGCGCGGAATCGCCTCGGCTTTTTCCTCCACATTCCCTGGCCGCCACGCCGCCTGCTCGCCATCCTGCCCGAGGCGCAGGGGCTGGTACGCGGCCTGTTCGCCTATGACGTCATCGGGTTCCATACCGAGGAATGGCTGTCGTCGTTCCGCGACTATGCCGTCGCCGAACTGGGCGCGGTCAGCGAGGGCGACGAGCTGGTGCTCGGCGACCGGCGGGTGAAGGTGATGGCCTGCCCGATCGGCATCGACGCGCAGGAATTCGCCGGCCTCGCCACCAGCACGCGCGGTCGCCTCGCCTTCCGCCAGATGCGCGATGCCGCGGTCGGCCGCGACATGATCGTCGGTGTCGACCGGCTCGACTATTCCAAGGGGCTGGAGGAGCGCTTCCTCGGCTACGAGCGGTTCCTCGTCGAGCACCCCGAGGAGCGCAAGGAGGTGACGCTGCTCCAGATCGCGCCGCCGAGCCGCGCGACGGTGGGCAGCTACCAGAAGATCCGCAGCAACCTCGAGGGGCTCGCCGGCCGGATCAACGGCGCCTATGCCGATATCGACTGGGTGCCGATCCGCTATGTCAACCAGGGCTATCCGCGCGACGTGCTCGCGGGCATCTACCGCGCCGCCAAGATCGGCCTCGTCACGCCGTTGCGCGACGGCATGAATCTCGTCGCCAAGGAATATGTCGCGGCGCAGAACCCGGAGGACCCCGGCGTCCTCATCCTGTCGCGCTTCGCCGGTGCCGCCTGCCAGCTGACCGACGCGGTGCTGATCAACCCCTATTCCGCCGAGGAGATGTCGGACGCGATCATGCTCGCGCTGCGCATGCCGCGCGAGGAGCGGATCGCACGCTGGGAAAAGATGATGGACGTCATCACGCGCGAGGACATCGGCTGGTGGCGCCGCACCTTCACCGATGCGCTGATGGAGGCTCCGCTGGAGATGGAGCAGCCGGAGCCGGCGTGAGCCGCGTCCTGGGCTCCATCTCAAGCCGCCTCCGCGGCAGTGCCTCCGGCATCTCGGCGCGGATGAAGGCATAGATCGCCTCGCGCACGTCGCAGCGCAGATCGAACGCGGTGGACGCGTCCTTGGCGGTCATCAGCCCGCGCAGCTCCATCGTCCCGTCGGGTTTCGAATCGGTGACCTGGAGGTTGAAGAAACGCTGGTCCCAGCGTGGGTTGGCGCGAACCACCTCCTCCAGCTTGGCGCGGATCCGCGGCACGTCGGCGGCGGGGTCGAGGTACCAGAACACCGATCCCAAAAGCGCGCTCGTCTCCCGCGTCCAGTTCTGGAAGCTGTTCTCGAGGAACTTGGAGACGGGCACGACCAGCCGCCGGTCGTCCCAGATGCGGACCACGACATAGGTCAGCCGGATATCCTCGATCCGCCCCCACTCGTTGTCGATGATGACGACGTCGTCGATCCGGATCGGCTCGGTGAACGCCATCTGGATGCCGGCGATGACGTTCTTGAGCGCCGGCTGCGCCGCGGCGCCGATCGCGAGGCCGGCGACGCCCGCCGATGCCGCCAGCGTCACGCCGATGGTGCGGACCGAGGGGATGCTCATCAGCATCATCATGACGGTGAGCAGGACCAGCACGAACACGCCGATCCGGTGCAGGATGCCGATCCGCGTCCGCCGCCGCCGCGCCCGGAGGTTGTCGGCGGCGCTGATGTCGAACCGCACCTCGCTGATGTCGCGATAGGCGGTGAGGCCGGCGAGCAGCATCCAGCCGAACACCGCCGGCGTGAGAAGGCCCAGCACGCGCTGCCAGATCGTCTCCCAATAGCGCGGCAGGTCGAGCCCCGGCCCCGACGCGGCGAGCGCGATGCCGATCGCCAGCCAGAAGGTCGGCTTGCTGAGCCGCGCGATCAGGATGTCGTCGGTCTTGGTCGCCGTGCGGCTGGCGAACCGGCGCAGCCCCATGAACAGGATGAGGTGCAGCACCGCGACGAGCAGTACGAACGCCGCGACGCCGGCCGGCTTGGCCACCCACTCGGGCAGGTCGAGATCGAACCACGGCATCCGCATCGGCCCTAATCACGCACGACCGCCGCGAAAGCTCCCCCGCCCACGCGATTTATTGCTGCACGTGCGAATGCCGGATCGTCCAGCGCCACAGGCCAGTCCCGAACAGCAACGCCGGCAGCAGCCCCGACACGAAGACCAGCCAGCGCCCGGCCAGCCCCAGCGCCTCGCCCCCATGCAGCGGATGCAGCCAGGCGAGCAATGTGTCGCCGGCGGAATCGGCCCGCTCGTCGCGCACTGCCAGCACCCGCCCGTCATAGGGGTCGAGCCAGACGTTGCTGCGCGGGAAGCGCCAGCTCGGCTCGCCCGCCACCATCAGGTTGATCCGCACGCTGCCACGGGCATCCGCCGGCGTCTCGATCCAGGCGAGCTTCGCCCCCGGCAGGCGCGCCTCCGCCCGCCGCACCAGCGCGTCGAGCGGCAGGAACCCGCCCGGCCGCGGCACGCTCGCCGGCTTGGGGCTGGCGAACAGCGGCGAGGCGCGCGCCACCAGCGGCCGCACCTGATCGGGAAGGTCGAGCATCGCCCCCGTGGCGGTCACCACCAGCAGCACCAGCGCGCCCGATAGACCCGTCCATTTGTGCAGGTCGTACAAGCGCCGTGTCGCCGAGGCCTGTCGTTTCCAGGCGAGCGAGCGTCGCCAGCCGCCGATCCGCGGCCACCACGCCCACAGCCCGCTGACCAGCATCGCCAGCATGACGATCCCCGCGATCCCCATCCCGATCGCCCCTGGCGCGCCGAGCAGCAGCCGGTAGTGCAGGTCGTAGATCCAGGTGGTCGCATAGCCGCCCCAGAAGCCGCGGCGGACGACGGTGAGGCTGACCGGATCGAGCCACAGCATCAGCGGCGCAAACGCCCGCCCCCGCGTCTCGACCGGCGTGTAATAGCGCACCGGGATCGGCCCGCCTTCCGGTGTCACCTCGATCCGCCATGCGCCGGTCCGACGCGGCTCGGCCCGCCGCAACGCGTCGTACACCGCCTGCCACGACACCGGCCGCGCGCCCGCGGCGACGCGCGACAGGCCGGGGTGCAGCGCGCCGTCGATCTCCGGGTAGAAGACGAGCACGCTCCCGGTCAGTCCGGTCACCGCGAACAGCAGCCCGACGGTCAGCCCCAGCCACAGGTGCACGCGCCGCACCGCGACGCGCACCCGCTGCACCGGCGTCGTCACAGCGTCAGCCGCACGCTGCCGTACAGCGCGCGCCGGTCCGCCGGCGAATGCAGCACCTGCGTCCCGTCGTACCAGACATATTCGTAGCGGTTGTCGCCGATGTTCTTGAGCTGCGCCGCCAGCTCGAGCTTGGGCAGCGCCCGCCACGCCACCTCGCCGGTCACCACCAGATAATCGCCGTAGCGCGGCAGTGTGTTGGCGGGAGTCAGCGCGTAGCTCGACTGGCCGTTCCCCCACAGCGACACCCGCCAGCGCGCCGCGGGCGTCACGTCGAGCCCGCCCGAGAACAGGTTCTGCGGCACATGGTCGATCCAGTTGCCCGCCTGCGACGGCGTCGCCGGATCGGGGATGACGATGCGCGCATGCTGGTACGAATAGGCGCCCCACAGGCTCGCGCCCGCGACCGGCGTGACGCTCAGCTGCACGTCGAGCCCGCGCCGCCGCGTCGAGCCGAGATTGGCGCTGTCGCCCGAGGGATCGTTGAGCAGCCGCTTGATCTCGCCGCTCGCGGTCTGCTGCCACAGCGCCACGCGCGCCTCCAGCCAGCGCCCGCGCGCGATCTTCACGCCCGCCTCCCAGCCCTCGTTGATCGACGGCGCCAGGTCCGTGGTGCGCGGCGGTATCTTGTACGCCCCTGCCCCGACCCCGATCTGGAACGTCCGCCCGTAATTGCCGTAGGCGGTGACGCCGGTGATCGGGGTGATCGCGACGCTGATCTTGGGCTGGCTGATCGTGCCATAGCCGTTGATCGGATAACGCTGCCCGTTCAATCGGTTGTCGAGATGTCCTGACACGGTGTCGAGCCGCCAGCCGGGCGTGATGCTGAGCCATGACGTCGGCTCGACGACCGCCTGCACATAACCGCCTGCCACGGTGAGATCGAACGCCTGGTCGCGGGTCTGGCTGGTGATCCGCCGCTCCTGCGTCAGCCAGCGCAGGCTTTCGTTGTCCTGCACCTGCACGTCGCCGCCCGCTTCCAGCATCAGCCGGTGCAGGAACGCGACCTGGGGGTGGTAATGGAGCGTCGCCATCCCGCCATATTGCTGCTCGCGGGTCAGCCGGCGCTGTTGCGCCACCGCGGCGGAGAAGCGGACGTAGCGGTCGTCGTCCAGCCCGTTGGCATAGGCCTTGGCGCTGAAGCCCAGCTCCCCCGTCAGGTCGGCGTCGAGGTGCAGGCTGTACTGGCGCGTCTGCCGCCGCCCGCCGTCGCTCGCCGACACGGCGTAGGAGCGGCGGCGGTTCGTATAAGCGTCGGCATCGGTGAGATAGCCCGGCTCCTCGGCATCGGCCTGCGACACCCGCGCGATCGCGCCCAGCCTCACCCCCGTCCAGTCGTAGAACCATTTGCCCGCGAAGCTCATGCGCTCCAGCGCGGAATGGTCGCGGAAGCCGTCGCTGCGGCGATAACCGACGAAATAATTCTGGCTGAGCCGCCCCGTCTCGACGCCGGCGGCCAGCTGCCCCTCCGCGGTGCCGAACGCGCCGCCGAGGCCGCGCACGTCGAGATAGTCGCCACCGATCCGCGTCGCGATATCGGCGCTGCCGGCGATGGCGTGGAGGCCGTAGCGCGGGTCGGCGGTGCCGCGCACCAGTTCGACCGCGGCGATATCGAGCGGCATCACCGCGTCGATGAACGGCATGCCGCCGTCGTTGGCGTTGGCGGGGATGCCGTCGATCAGCAGCTTGACGGCGTTGATCTCCCCCTCGCCGTTGAAGCCGCGGATCGAGAAGCGGCCCGACGTCGTCCCCTGGTTGAAATCGGTCAGCGACACGCCGGGCAGCCGCGCGAACAGCTCCCAGGCATTGTCGACGCTCTGCCGCTGCGCGACGTCGCCGCCCAACCGGTCGACCGAGGTGAGAAGCGGGCTGGTCCCGCGCGCCATGTCGCGCGCGGTGACGACGACGTCGCCGACCGAGAAGCTGGTATCGCGGGGCCCATTGGCCGCGTCATGGTCGTGGTCTTGGCCGGGGCCGGCGGTCTGCGCCGCCGCCGGGCCCGCGCAGGCGAGCGCCACGGCGGCCGCGGCCGCGGATGGAAATCGGGTCATTGCTGCTGGTCCTGATCCGGGCGCGCGCCCTCTCCCGGACGCTGCGCCATGTCTGTGATTGTCGGTGGATCAGGCGGGGATCGGCGGTCCTCGCGACGGCGGCCGCAGGCGCGGCGCAGCCGATACGTGCGACGCCACCGCGATGCGCAGACCGAGCGCGAGCGTGAAGGCGAGCGCCACCGCGAGCAACAGCGGATCGAGCGGCGCCACCGCGGCCTGCGCCAGCGCGGCATAGGGGCACGGCATCTCGGCGGCCGGATGCTGCCCGTGCCGATGCTCCGCCCGCTCGTCCGCCGACGCGCCGTGATGCGCGTGCGCTTTCGGCGCGGGGGCCACGACGCCGCTGCATTCCTGCAGCACCGTATGGCCGTCGACGACGCCGATCATGAAGCCGCTCGGCACCAGCAGCTTCACCGCCAATGCCGCCAGCGCCAGCAGGAGCACCAGCCGGCGACGATCGAGCAACAGGCGGCGGAGCGAGGTCACGAGGGCGTGCATAGGCGACACGGATCGATCTGTCATTGATCCACGTCCGGGGCTTCCCGCCGGCCCGTCCGGTCCGCTAAGTGCCTCGGGCCATGACCGATCTTGCCATCCTCTACGAACATCCCGCCTGGTTCGTGCCGCTCTTCGCCGCGCTCGACCGGCGGGGCGTCGGCTATGCCGCGCTGACCCCCGACGGCGCCTGGAATCCCGCCGATCCGCATCCCCCTGCGCCACTCGTCTTCAACCGCATCGCGATGTCGAGCTTCCTCAGGGCTGGCGAGCATCCGATCTTCCACGCTGCGGCGCTGCTCGACCATTGGCGACGCGGCGGCGCGCGGATCGTCAACGGGCCGGACGTG
Source organism: Sphingomonas sp. (assembly GCA_046290715.1). Taxonomy (GTDB): domain Bacteria; phylum Pseudomonadota; class Alphaproteobacteria; order Sphingomonadales; family Sphingomonadaceae; genus Sphingomonas. The sequence continues at coordinate 7,097 of JBKBTU010000030.1, forward strand.
CTGGCGATCGATTCGTCCAAGGCGCGGCAATTGTCGCTGATCGCCGGCCTCGGCCTCGCCATCCCCGACACGCGCGTCGTCCATCGCGCCGCCGACGTCCCCGGCGCGGCGGCGGACGTCGGCTTCCCGCTCGTCGTCAAGGCCAACATCGGCGGTTCCGGCGCCGGTATCGTGCGCTTCGATTCGATGGACGAATTGCGCGCCGCGGTCGTCGACGGCGGCCTGCCGACCAGCATCGACGGCGTGCTGCTGGTGCAGGATTACGTGCCCGCGCGGGGCGGCACGATCACGCGGATCGAAACGCTCGACCGCCGCTTCCTCTACGCGATCGACGTCGCGGGCGGCGGCGCGTTCGATCTCTGCCCGGCCGACGCCTGCGTCGTTCCCGGCAGCGGCATCGCGATGACCGCGACCACCCCGCCGCCCGCGCTGATCGAGGGCGCCGAGCGGATCGCGCGCACGGTCGACCTCGACGTCGGTGGCGTAGAGGTGATGATCGACGACCGTGACGGCATCGCCCGCTTCTACGATATCAATGCCTTGTCGAACTTCGTTGCCAAGCCGCAGGAGGTTCTGGGCTACGATCCGCACGACCGGCTGGTCGACTACCTGCTCACCCTGACCAAGGACCTGTGATGCGCTACGGCTATTGGATGCCCGTGTTCGGCGGCTGGCTGCGCAACGTTCCCGACGAGGGGATGGAGGCGAGCTGGGACTATGCCAGGCGGCTGACGCTCGACGCCGAACGCTGGGGCTACGACCTCAGCCTGATCGCGGAGCTGAACCTCAACGACATCAAGGGCATCGACCAGCCCGCGCTCGATGCCTGGTCGACCGCCGCCGCGCTGGCCGCGGTCACCGAGCGGATCGAGCTGATGGTCGCCGTCCGCCCCAATTTCCACCATCCCGCGCTCTTCGCCAAGGCCGCCGCCAACATCGACCGCATCTCCGGCGGGCGGCTGGCGCTCAACGTCGTCTCCTCGTGGTGGGCGGACGAGGCGCGGCAATATGGCCTGCAATTCGACCAGCACGACGACCGCTACGCGCGGACCGAGGAGTGGCTGACCGTCGTCGACGGCTTGTGGACGCAGGACCGCTTCAGCTTCGCCGGGCAATTCTATCGCACCGAAGAGGCGATCTGCGCGCCCAAGCCGGCCCGTCGCCCCACCGTCTATGCCGGCGGCGAGAGCGAGAAGGCGAAGGCGATGATCGCCGCGCAATGCGACGCCTATGTCATGCACGGCGACCCGGTCGCCGCGATCGCCCCCAAGATCGCCGACATGGCGACGCGGCGCGAGGCCGCGGGCGGCGCGCCGATGCGCTACGGCATGGCCGCCTATGCCATCGTCCGCGACAGCGAGGCGGAGGCGAAGCGCGAGCTGGAGCGGATCACCACCGTCAGCGAACTGCCCGCGGGCTACGCCAATTTCGACCAGTGGCTGTCGGGAACGCAGCTCGAGCGCGAACTCAAGATCCAGGAATATTCCGTTTCCAACCGCGGCCTGCGCCCCAATCTGGTCGGCACGCCCGAGCAGCTGAAGGAGCGGATCGCCGAATACGAGGCCGCCGGCCTCGACCTGCTTCTCCTCCAGATGAGCCCGCAGGCTGAGGAAATGGAACGCTTCGCGGCGCAGGTGATGGGAACGGCGTAGCCCTTTCGGCTCACATTGCCGTCATCCCCGCGAAGGCGAGAGCTTTGATAAAGTCCCGCTCCAATCCGCAGGCAATTCGTCACCCCGGACTTGTTCCGGGGTCCACCGTTCGGCGAAGTCAATGGCCTGAGAGCGTGCGGCGCGGTGGATGCCGGAACGAGTCCGGCATGACGGAAGATGTTTGCGCATGGATCTCGCCCGCGCAGGGATGACGTTGGCGGATCGTTGCCGCAGGCGGAGGAAATGCGGTGCAGGTGTTGCGCACAGCCTGACGGCGCCATCCTGTGCTCCCGCGAAGGCGGGAGCACAGTGACTGGGTCCCCGCCTCCGCGCGGATACATCGTCTGATCGCTGTCGCAGGCGGAAGAAGGGGAGCGCTTCGCGGTGCAAATGATGGAGACGGCGTAGCCATCTCCCCTCCCCTTTCCGTCATCCCCGCGGAGGCGGGGATTCATAATCGCGCCGGCCGGTGGTGGAGTCGAGGCCGTAGCCGGTCTGGATCCCCGCCTCCGCGGGGACGACGTTGGCTGATCGGAGGATGGCGGCAGCGTGCCCTCGCAACCTCCCGGCTTGATCCACGTTGTCACGCACGCGTCACATCCGGGGTCCACGCACGCGTCATGGCAACCATGGTCTCCGCCGCTCCCGCCCCCGCGCCTACGCGGGGTCCGCGGCTCGATGGGCATCTGCATCCGGCCGGGCGCTGGATCTTCCTCGCGGTTCTGGTCGGGGCATTGGGCTACGCCGGCGGCAGCATCGTCGCCGACACCGCGGAGGTGGGCGAAACGCTCGCGACCAGCGTCTTCCTGTTCCTCGGCCTCGCGCTGCTGATCGCGCTGGGGTTCGAATTCGTCAACGGCTTCCACGACACCGCCAATGCGGTGGCGACGGTGATCTACACCCACGCCATGCCGGCACCGCTCGCGGTGGTGTGGTCGGGGTTCTTCAACTTCCTCGGCGTGCTGCTGTCGTCGGGCGCGGTCGCCTATTCGATCATCACCCTGCTGCCGGTCGAGCTGATCCTGCACATCGGTTCGGCAGGCGGGTTCGCGATGATCTTCGCGCTGTTGCTCGCCGCGGTGCTGTGGAACCTCGCGACCTGGTACGTCGGCCTGCCCAATTCGTCGAGCCACGCGCTGATCGGATCGATCCTCGGCGTCGGCGTCGCCAACCAGCTGCTCGCGCGCGGCAGCGGCGGCACTTCGGGAGTCGACTGGCACCAGGCGGAAAAGGTGTTGTCGGCATTGCTGTTCAGCCCGCTTATCGGCTTTATCGGTTCGCTCGTACTGCTGCTGGTGATGAAGCGCTTCCTGCGCGATCCCAAGCTCTACCGCGAACCACGCGGCGACGCAGCCCCGCCGCGCGGCATCCGCGCGACGCTGATCGCCACCTGCACCGCGGTCAGCTTCGCGCACGGCAGCAACGACGGGCAGAAGGGCATGGGGCTGATCATGCTCATCCTGATCGGCTGCGCGCCCACCGCCTATGCGCTCAACCGCACCGTGCCGGAAAGCGCCACCCCCGCCTTCGTCGCACAGGCCCGCGCCGCCGAAGCGATCTTCGCACGCCAGCCCGGCCCGGAGCCCCGCTCGATCGACGTCGCCCGCGCGACGGTGACGCAGGGCCTCGCCACCCGCCGGATCGACACGCCCGCGGTCTATGGCGCGCTGTCGTCGCTGTCGCGCGACGTCGGCGACCAGCTGGCGAGCTACGGTTCGCTCGGCAAGGTCCCCGCCGCGGCGACGCCGAACCTGCGCGGCGACATGTATCTCGTCCTCGACGCCAGCAAGATGGTGGTAGCCGACAAGGGCGCGCAGGCCCGCTTCACCGCGCAGGAGATCGACGGGATCAAGGGCTATGCGGGCGCGCTCGAAAAAGGCACGCGCTACATCCCGCTATGGGTGAAGGTGACCGTGGCGATCGCACTCGGCCTCGGCACGATGATCGGCTGGCGGCGGATCGTCGTCACCGTCGGCGAACGCATCGGCAAGACCCACCTCACCTACGGCATGGGCATGTCGGCGGAGCTGGTGACCGCGGTGACGATCCTGCTCGCCGACCGGTTCGGCGGCATGCCGGTGTCGACT
>JBKBTU010000030.1:10933-13642 GCA_046290715.1 Sphingomonas sp.
GGCCTCGGTCGCCAATGGTGCCGGCCTGCAATGGCGCACGATCCGCAACATGGCGCTCGCCTGGGTGATGACGCTGCCCGCCGCCATGCTGCTCGCGGGAATGCTGTACTGGATCCTGCTGACGGTGCTGCGCGGGGTGATGCCGGGCTGAAGGCGAGTAGGCCGTCGGCGCCGCATTGGACGCCCCTCCCGCCAAGCCCCTGACGCACCAACGCTATTTCCGCCCCCTGTCCTCCTGCGCCCGACTACTGCTAGCGCCTCCGGGTTCTGTCTCATGGTCGGATCGGTGCACAACCGTAAACGATCGGGACTGGATCGTTTCCGTTAAGGTGTTCGCGTTGTCCAGGTTCGGCCGCCGCCACACGACTGTCACGCGTTCGTGACCGGCCCGTCATATCGCTGAGGCATGATCCGTTCAGGGACCAGCCGTTCCCGGGGGGCCGATCATGACCACCACCGACCACGCAAGCGCCGACATCCTCGCCTTCCTGCCGCACCGGCCGACGCAGCCCGAGCGCGCAGGAACTGCCCGCCGCCGCTATCGCACGATCTGGATCTCGGATGTCCACCTCGGCACGCGCGGCTGCAATGCCGACATGCTGATCGACTTCCTCGACCATGTCGACAGCGACCAGCTCTACCTCGTCGGCGACATGATCGACGGCTGGCGCCTCAAGAAGCGCTTCTATTGGCCCGCCAGCCACAACGACGTCGTCTGGCGGCTGATGAAGCGGGCGAAGCGCGGCACCCGCGTCACCTACATCCCCGGCAACCACGACGAGGTCTTCCGCCAGTTCGCCGGCCTCGACTTCGGAGGCGTCAAGATCCGGCGCAAGGCCATCCACACCACCGCCGACGGGCGTCGCCTGCTCGTCCTCCACGGCGACGAATTCGACGCGATCACGCTCGCGCACCGCTGGGTCGCGCTGATCGGCGACAGCGCCTACACCGCGCTGATGGTGGTCAACCGCTGGGTCAACGCCGCCCGCCGCCGCCTCGGCCTGCCCTATTGGTCGCTCTCGAAACACGCCAAGGCGAAGGTCAAGAACGCCGTCGCCTTCATCTCGCACTTCGAGGAGGTGGTGGCGCATGCCGCGGGCTCGCGCGGCGTCGACGGCGTCGTGTGCGGCCATATCCACACTGCCGAGATCCGCACGATCGGCGACGTGGCTTACTATAACGACGGCGACTGGGTGGAAGGCTGCACCGCGCTGGTCGAGCATTTCGACGGGCGGATGGAGCTGCTGCACTGGGCGGACGAGATCGCCGCCCGCGACGCCGGGGAACGGGCTGCGGGCCGCCGCGCGCTGGCCGCCGCCTGATGCGGATCGCGCTCGTCACCGACGCCTGGACCCCGCAGGTCAACGGCGTCGTCCGCACCCTCACCGCGGTCAAGCGCGAGTTGGAGGCACAGGGCCACCAGCTCCTCGTCGTCTCGCCCGATCGCTTCGCGAGCCTGCCCTGCCCGAGCTATCCGGAGATTCGCCTCGCGCTCGCCGGGCGGCGCACCGTCGGCGAGCTGATCCGCGCCTTCGATGCCGAGGCGATCCACATCGCCACCGAAGGGCCGCTCGGCCTCGCGGCGCGGCGCTGGTGCCTGGCGGAGGGGCTGCGCTTCACCACCGCCTATCACACCCAATTCCCCGATTACGTCGCCGCGCGCACCGGCGTCAGCGCCGCGTGGATCTGGCGTTACATCCGCTGGTTCCACGGCCCCGCCGACGCGATCCTGTCCTCGACACCCTCGGTCGACGCGATGCTGCGCGACCACGGCCTGCCCCACGTCCGCCGCTGGGGACGCGGCGTCGACCTCGCGCTCTTCTCGCCCGCGGGCGAGACCGAGCCGGCGATCGATGCCCTTGCTGGTCCAATCCTGCTCTACGTCGGCCGCGTCGCAGTGGAGAAGAACATCGCCGCCTTCCTCGACGCGGACGTCAGGGGAACGAAGGTGGTGGTCGGCGACGGTCCGGCCCGCGCCGCACTCGCCGCTCGCTATCGCGATGCGCATTTCCTCGGCCCGCGCTTCGGCCCGGCGCTCGCCGCCGCCTATCGTAGCGCCGACGTGCTGGTCTTCCCCAGCGTGACCGACACGTTCGGGCTGGTGATGATCGAGGCGCTCGCCTGCGGCACGCCCGTCGCCGCGCTGCCCGCGCCGGGACCGGTCGACGTCCTCGACTCCTCCGTCGGCGCGATCAATGCCGACCTCCGGGTGGGAATCGCCGCCGCGCTCACCCGCGACCGCGCCGCCTGCGCGGCCTACGCCCGCCGCTTCACCTGGGCGAACAGCGCACGCCAGTTCCTCGACAGCCTCGCCCCGATCAGGACCACGCACGCGCACGCGGCGTGAAAGGTTGCATGTGTTCCTGCGCAGGCAGGAGCCCAGGGTGAGGAACCGCAAACCTGTCGTGCTCTTCCACCCTGGGTTCCGGCTTTCGCCGGAACACTCGGTCTCCCTTATTCCAGCCCGCCGCCGAGCGACCGGTACAGCTCGACGAGGTTGCTGCCCCGATTGAGCCGCGTCGTCACCAGCTGCTGTTGCGCCGCATAGGCGGTGCGCTGCGAATCGAGCGTCGTCAGGAACGACTCCACCCCCGCCCGATAGCGCGCGTCGGAGATGCGCAGCGCGACGTTCGCCGCCTCGACCCGCGCCGACTGCGCCGCGATCTGCTCGTCGATCGTCCCGCGCTGCGCCAGCGCGTCGGCGACCTC
>JBKBTU010000030.1:13741-16103 GCA_046290715.1 Sphingomonas sp.
GACCGAGGGCGCACCCGTGTAGGTGAAGCTGCCGCCCGCGAAGAGCCCCGACAGCGCGGTGCTGATCGTCCCCAGCGTCGCGGTCAGTGAGATGCGCGGGAACAGCGCCGCGCGCGCCGCACCGATGTTGGCGTTCTGCGCAATCAGCTGGTGCTCCGCCTGGAGCACGTCAGGCCGCCGGAGCAGCACGTCGGACGCGATGCCGGCGGGCAGCACCTGCAACGCCGCATCGCCGGTGCCGAGGCCCTGCGGCAGCAGATCGGGCGTGACCGGCGCGCCGACCAGCAGGTCGAGCGCGTTCTTGTCCTGCGCCACCCGCGTCTTGAGCACGGCGATGTCGTTGCGCGCCGCCTGATAGGTCGTCTCCGCCTGCCGCGCCTCGAGTTCGGAAGCGACGCCGATGCGGAATTGCGCGCGCGTCAGCTCGAGCGATTGCTCGAACGACTTCAGCGAGTCGGTCGAGATGCGCAGCTGGTCCTGATCGGACGCCAGCGTCAGCCAGGCGGTCGCGATCTCGGCGATCAGGCTGATCCGCGTCGAACGCTGCGCCTCTTCGGTCGCGAAATATTGTTCGAGCGCCGCCCGGTTGAGGTTGCGGATGCGGCCGAACAGGTCGAGCTCGAACGCGGAGAAGCCGGCATTGACCGAGTAGAATTCCAGGTTCGTCGATGCACCGCCGACACCGGTGCCGGTACCCGTCCCCGTGCCGCCCGACGTTCCGCCACCTGCCGCGCCTCCCAGTGCACCGGCTGCACCCTGGATGTTGTTCGTGTACGTCCCCGATCCCGACACGGTCGTCGACGGCACCAGGTCGGCACGCTGCACCCGATATTGCGCGCGGGCCTGGAGCACGTTCGCCGCCGCGACACGCAGGTCGCGATTGTTCTCCAGCCCCAGCGCGATCGTGCTGCGCAGCCGCTCGTCGGTGAAGAAGGTGCGCCAGCCGATCTTGGTGACGTCGGGCGCGTCGGTCGCCGCCGCCGGGTAGACGCCGCCCTGCGGCAGCGTCGCAGGCACGGCGCCCACCGGCCGAACGTATTTGGGAGCGAGGTTGCAACCGGCGAGCGCGGTCGCGCCGAGCAGGCCGAGGATGATCTTGCTGTACGTCACGTCTTACGCTCCCTGCGGCGCAGGCTGGTGGTGGGGTTCGTCCCCGTCGTGCGGTTCGTCCTTGGCGGTGGGATGATCCTCGCCGCCGCCCTCGCCGCCCCCCTCGTTCCCATGCCCGAACAGGCGCAGGACGACGACGAAGAACATCGGCACGAAGAAGATGGCGAGGATCGTCGCCGACAACATGCCGCCGACCACCGCGCGACCGATCGCATTCTGGCCGCCCGCACCCGCACCGGTCGCCACTGCCAGCGGCAGCACGCCGAATATGAAGGCGAGGCTGGTCATCAGGATCGGGCGCAGACGCAGCTTCGCGGCTTCGACCGCCGCCTCGAACGGCTTCATGCCCTCGTTGATCCGCTCCTCCGCGAATTCCACGATCAGGATCGCGTTCTTCGCCGAGACGCCGATCGTCGTGATCAGGCCGACCTGGAGATAGATGTCGTTGTTGAGACCGGTCAGCGTCGCCGCCAACACCGCACCGAGCACGCCCAGCGGCACCACCAGCAGCACCGAGATCGGCACCGACCAGCTTTCATAGAGCGCGGCGAGGCACAGGAAGACGATCAGCAGCGACAGGCCGTAGAGCGCCGGGGCCTGTCCGCCCGACAGCTTCTCCTCGTAGCTCAGGCCCGTCCAGTCGAGGCGCGTGCCCGGCGGCAGCTTCGCGTGCATGTCCTGCATCGCCTGCAAGGCGACACCGGACGACACGCCGGGCGCGGGCTGGCCCAATATCTCCATCGACGGCTGGCCGTTGTACCGCGTCAGCTGCGACGGGCCCTGGCGCCAGGACAGCGTCGAGAAGGCGGTGAACGGCGCCATCGTGCCGGTCGCCCCGCGAACGTACAGGCTCGCGATATCCTCGGGCGCGAGGCGATAGGGCGCATCGGCCTGGACGTAGACGCGCTTGACGCGGCCCCGGTCGATGAAGTCGTTGACGTACGCACCGCCCCAGGCCGTCGCGATCGTGTTGTTCACGGTCGACAGGTCGAGCCCCAGCGCGCGCGCCTTGTCCTGATCCACGTCGACCTTCAGCTGCGGCGCGTCGTCGAGCGCATTGGGGCGCACCCCGACCAGCGACTTGTTCTGCGAGGCCATGCCGAGCAGCTGGTTGCGCGCGGCGAGCAGCCGTTCGTGACCGATGCCCGCCTCGTCGACCAATTGCAGGTCGAAGCCGGTGGCGTTGCCCAATTCCTGCACGGCGGGCGGAATGATCGCGAAGATCATGCCGTCCTTGTAGCCCGAGAACACG
>JBKBTU010000309.1:0-2631 GCA_046290715.1 Sphingomonas sp.
CGTCCTTGCGGCGACCGGTCGCATAGGCGCGGCCGAGCTTGTCGAGTTCCTGCTCGCGCAGCGGCGCGCGCTGCGTCGGCTCGTTGATCTCACCGGCCAGATAGGCGTCGGCGCGCTCGTCCGAGGCGGCCTGGGCGGCTTCGCGCTGCTGGTTGAGCGCGGCGCCGAGATCGGAAAGGGACTGGCGATTGTCGGTCATTACGCGCCCACCTTGTTCTTGCGGTTCATGCCCGCGATATCGAGGACTTCCGGGTTCTGCGCCTCGTGCGGATGCTCCGAGCCGGCGAAGATACGCAGGTTGCGCATCTGCTCGCGACCGAGCGGGCCGCGCGGAATCATGCGCTCGACGGCCTTCTCGAGCACGCGCTCGGGGAAGCGGCCTTCCAGCACCTTGGCGGCGGTGACGCCCTTGATGCCGCCGGCATAGCCGGTGTGCTTGTAATAGACCTTCTTCGCGGCCTTGTTGCCGGTGAAGCGGATCTTGTCGGCGTTGATGACGATGACGTTGTCACCGCAATCGACGTGCGGGGTGAACGACGTCTTGTGCTTGCCGCGCAGGACGTTGGCGATGATCGTCGCGGCGCGACCGACCACCAGGCCGTCGGCATCGACGATGTGCCACTTCTTCTCCACCTCGTGCGGCTTGGCCGACTTGGTGGTCTTCATGAGCGCCTTCATGGGGCAGACCTTTCGGTTTGAAACGATGCACGCCGCCCGTTGCCAGGCGGCGTGATTGATGGCGCTAGTGATCGAACGCACGGCCGAAGTCAAGAAACCTGCGGCTTTGCTGACGGGTAAAATGATACCCGGATCGGATCAGGCGGTGCGGCGCCCCGTCGCATGCGCGGCGAACACGCTGGCGATCAGCAGCAGGGCGGCGTTCGCCTGATGCGCGACCGCGACGTCGATCTGCACGCCGGTCAGCAGCGTCGCGATGCCGAGGATGATTTGCGCGGTGACGAGCGCGACGACGACGAAACCCGCCCGCGATCCCACCTTGGTCGCGCGAACCGCGAGCCAGGTCAGCCCGGCCGCGGCGACGAAGGCCCACCAGCGGTGGATGAACTGGACGACGACCGGATTGTCCACGGCGTTGGCCCAGGCCGGATCGGCCATCGGGACGCCCGCGGGGAACAGCGCATCCCCCATCAGCGGCCAGCTCGCAAATGCATAGCCCGCATCGAGTCCGGCGGTGAACGCACCGTAGAGGATCTGCACCGCGAGCAGGCCGATCCCGACGAGGCCGACGGAGGTCATCCGCGCCGGCCGCGCCGTCGGATCGCGATGCAGCGCCATGAGGTCGAGCGCGGTCCAGACGATGCCGGCGAGGATGGTCAGCGCGGTCAGCAGATGGACGGCGAGGCGCACGTGGCTGACGTCGGTCCGCACCGACAGCCCGGAGGCGACCATCCACCAGCCGATCGCGCCCTGCAGGCCGCCGAGCGCGAGCAGCGCGGTCAGTCGCCAGCCGTATCCCGCCGGGATCCGCCGCCGCACCGCGAACCAGACGAGCGGCAGCGCGAACGCCGCACCGATCACCCGGCCGAGCAGGCGGTGGAGATATTCCCAGAAGAAGATCCGCTTGAACCCGTCGAGCGTCATGCCCTGATTGAAGGCGGCATATTCGGGTATGCGGCGGTAACCCGCGAACTCCGCCTGCCATTGCGCCTCATTGAGCGGCGGCACGATGCCGCTGATCGGTTTCCACTGCGTGATCGACAGCCCCGACTCGGTCAGGCGGGTGATGCCGCCGACGATCACCATCGCGACGATCAGGCCGGCCACGACGAACAGCCATCGCGCGACTGCGCGCGGCCGGGCGGGGGACAGGAAGGCGGCACTCGGCTGAAGCATGGATCTCGCCTTACGCTGATCGGCGGCGTGGGGCCAGCGGCAGGACGCGGCCGACGCATTCGATTGCGCGCCGGACGAACTCCGACACCGTTGCTGCACTATTTTTCACGAATAGGGTGCGGATGTTGTCCTGGGGTGTCGTCATGCCAATTGGGGGGACGGCGAGGGGCGCCGTTCCGGACTGACTGCCGAGAAGGGACCGATGCCCGATCCGATCAAGCCGCCCTGTGCCCAGTTCCTGCGCGACGACATCGTCCGCGGGGGCATGGACCTGTTGCTGTTCGCGCATAAATCGCACCTGCGCCATGCCGATACCGAGCTTGCCGAGCTGGGATTGGGGCGTGCGCATCATCGCTGCCTCTATTTCATCGCGCGCCGTCCCAACCTGTCGGTCGGCGACCTGCTGGCGTTGCTCGGCGTGACCAAGCAATCGCTGAGCCGTGTGCTCGGCGCGCTCGTCGAGCGGGGGCTGGTCGAGCAGAAGCCGGGCGAGGCGGATCGCCGCCAGCGCCTGCTGTCGCTGACCCCCACCGGCACGGCGCTCGAAGACCGCTTGTTCGCGGGGCTGCACGGCAACATGAGCCGCGCCTATGCCGCCTCCGGCGAGGAAGCGGTCAACGGCTATTGGACGATCATGCAGAACCTGATGAGCGAGGAAGCGCAACGCCAGTTCGCCGCCTTCCACGCCTATCCGGGGCGCGGGCTCGAAGTCGCGGCGCGCTGATCCCCGATCCGAGGAGTGACGGCGTCACCGGCGGGGTGGCGTCGCCGCTTCCT
>JBKBTU010000310.1:0-2625 GCA_046290715.1 Sphingomonas sp.
CGTTCGTTCAGCTTCGAGATCAAGACGCCGCCGGCGTCGTTCCTGATCAAGAAGGCGGCGAACCTCAAGTCGGGCTCGAAGGAGCCGGGCAAGGTTTCCGCTGGCAAGATCGCGCGCTCGAAGCTCGCCGAGATCGCCCAGACCAAGATGAAGGATCTGAACGCCAACGACATCGAGGCCGCGACCAAGATCATCGAAGGCTCCGCCCGCGCGATGGGCCTCGAAGTGGTGGAGGGCTGAGATCATGGCTAAGCTGACCAAGAAGCAGAAGGCGAACACGATCTCGTCGGAAACGCTGCACGGCGTCGACCAGGCGATCGCACTCGCGAAGCAGAACGCCACCGCCAAGTTCGACGAGACCATCGAGGTCGCGCTGAACCTGGGCGTCGATCCGCGCCACGCCGACCAGATGGTCCGCGGCGTCGTGACGCTGCCCGCCGGCACCGGCAAGACCGTCCGCGTCGGCGTCTTCGCCCGCGGCGCCAAGGCTGACGAAGCGCGCGCTGCCGGCGCCGACGTCGTCGGGGCCGAGGACCTGATGGAGACGATCCAGGGCGGCACGATCGATTTCGACCGCTGCATTGCGACCCCGGACATGATGGGCGTCGTCGGTCGCCTCGGTAAGGTGCTGGGTCCCAAGGGCCTGATGCCGAACCCGAAGCTCGGCACCGTGACGATGAACGTCGCCGAAGCGGTCAAGGCCGCCAAGGGCGGCCAGGTCGAATATCGCGTCGAGAAGGCCGGCATCATCCACTCGGGGATCGGCAAGGCGTCGTTCAGCCAGGAAGACCTGCGCCGCAACTTCGACGCTTTGGTCGATGCGGTCGTCAAGGCGAAGCCGTCGGGCGCCAAGGGCAAGTACGTCCGCAAGGTCGCGCTGAGCTCGACGATGGGCCCGGGCATCCGCGTCGACACCGCCGAGGTCGCGGGCGCGTAAGCCTTTCCGTCCACACGGAAAATCGAAAAGGGCCGGGAGCGATCCCGGCCCTTTTTGCATGGCGTCAGCCCTCCGGGAAATCCGCCCCCAGCGCCTGTTCCCGCCGTCCCTCAATCTCCGCCAGCCGCTCGCGCAGCTTGGCGGTCACCGCTTCGTAGCCGAACCTGCCCAGCACCAGATGCCGAGGCGGGTTGGGCTCCTCGGTCACCGCGATGATCGCCTCGCCCGCCCGCACCGGATCGCCGGGCTGCTCGCCGCTATATCCCTTGGTCGTCTCCATCCGCTTGCCCGCGGTATCGGCATAGTCGACGATCGTCACCGGCGTCTGCTGGAGCGATCGACCCGCCCAATCGGTGCGGAACGGCCCCGGCTCGACGCAGGTGACGGCGATGCCGAGCGGCCCGACCTCGGCAGCGAGCGCGTCCGACCAACCCTCGACCGCATGTTTGGAGGCGGCGTAATAGCCCGACCCCGGAAAGCCGATAAGCCCCGCGACCGAGGTGAAATTGACGATGTGGCCGGCACGCCGCGTCCGCATGCCGGGCAGCACCGCGCGGGTCAGCGCGAACAGGCCGAAGACGTTGGTGTCGAATTGGGCGCGGATCGCATCCTCTTGCCCCTCCTCGACGCTCGCCTGGTACCCATAGCCCGCATTGTTCACGAGCACGTCGATCCGCCCGAAGCGATTTTCGGCTGCGGCCACCGCCTCGACCACCTGATGCGGGTCGTTCACATCCAGTGCGAGCGCCAGCGCACGATCCTCCACGCCGTCGACGAGATCGGCGACCCGAGCCGTGTCGCGCGCGGTGACCACAGCCCGCCAGCCGCGATCGAGCACCAATCGCGCCAGGTCACGGCCGAAACCGGTGGAACAGCCGGTGATGAACCACACCGGGGCGTCGGGAAGAGCCATGGAATCAGCCTTTTGAACGGAGCAGGGAAGCTCTCCCGCAATGCCGCGCCGCGCCCTTGGTTCCTCCGGCTAACCCCCGCTCTCGGCCTGCACGCCCGCGCTGCCGTCAAGATGGGCGCCGATCGTCGCGAACGGCCGCGACAGGACGCCGCCCACCTGCTGCGCCACGATCAGCGCGGCGACGCACACCGCGACGATCAGGCAAGCGAATTGAAAGGCGGCGGCGAAGCGGCGGCTGCTCGCCTCACGCTCTGCGGTCGATGCCGGGCGCCGGTGGGCAGCACGGCGGTCGCCGGCATCGCCCGTACCCGGCTTCTCGGCGGGTGGACGTGCCGCGACGATCCCGTCCATGTCGATCGCGTCCTGCGTCCGCAAACCGAAATAGCCGCCGTTCTGCCATACGACGCGGCCGACGATGATATGGTGGATTCGGCGGATCTCGACGACCGTACCGGGCCGGCAGTCGACGTCGGCAGCCGCGAGCAGACCGCGCGACGACATGTTGTGGATGGTGACGTCGCCCCAGGCGTCGCCCGAGCGCATCCGCGCCCGGACGAGCACCTTGCGGCGCGGCTCGCGCTTTCTCACGTCTCGCCCGGCGGCAGGGCCTGCCGGGCGTCGCACATCATGGATAGGCCCCTATCGCTCATTTCGGACCGATAGGACATGAACGGTTAAGAGGCCGTAATCGTAAGTGCCTTTCGACGAACGACGGATGCCGGCGGCCACCTGCCGGCACCCGTTGCGATCGAGATCAAAGACCGACGATCCCGCC
>JBKBTU010000311.1:0-2617 GCA_046290715.1 Sphingomonas sp.
GGTCTGCACCGTCAAGGGCGGTGGCCTGTCGGGCCAGGCCGGCGCGGTGAAGCACGGCATCAGCCAGGCGCTGACCAAGTACGAGCCGATCCTGCGTTCGCCGGTCAAGGCCGCCGGGTTCCTGACCCGCGACAGCCGTACCGTGGAGCGCAAGAAGTACGGCCGTGCGAAGGCGCGCCGCAGCTTCCAGTTCTCGAAGCGTTAAGGCTGCGGGCGGCCCTGGATCGTGCCAACGATCCGGGGACTCGCCACGGCGGGCGGCAGCGTCGGCATGGCCGGCGATGTCCGACGGCGTGGCGCTCTGCGCTTGTTATGGTCGAAAAAGGGGCGGTCCGGCAACGGGCCGCCCTTTTCGTTGCGGCGTAATCAGACCCGGACGATCCGCGTCCCCAGCACCTCCGCCTCCTCGGGGTCGTGCGTCACCATCAGGATCGGCAGCGCCGCGGTGTCGCGGATGCGCAGGATCGCGGCCATGATCTCGTCCCGGCGCGCCCGGTCGAGCGATGACAGCGGCTCGTCGAGCAGCAGGAAGGCGGGATCGCTGAGCAACGCCCGGCCGATCGCCACCCGCCTTGCCTCACCACCCGACAGCGTGCGCGGCCACCGATCGAGCAGGTGGTCGATGCCGAGCATCGCGGTCGTCTCCGCCAGCCGCGTCGCGTCACGCGCACCGTAGAGCAGGTTCCAGCGGACCCGGCGGTGCGGAAACAGCCGCGGTTCCTGGAAGACATAGCCCGCGCTGCGATGCTCCGGCGCGACGTCCACCCCCGCGGCATCGTCGAACAGCAGCCGCCCCGCCACCGCGATCCGCCCCCGATCCGGGCGTAGCAGGCCGGCGATCATGTTGAGCACGCTCGTCTTGCCGATGCCGGAAGGCCCGAATACGACCGTCAGCCCCTGCCCCACGGCGATGTCGAGCGCGATCTCGGCGTCGCCGAGACGCTTGGCGACGCGGACCTCAAAGGACATGCAGGCCTCGCCGCACGCGCCGCGTCAGCCATTCCGACGCGAGCAGCGCGATCAGGCTCAGCCCGACCGCGATACCCGACAGCCGCCACACGCTCGCCTCCGCGCCCGGCTGTTGGAGGGCCGAATAGATGGCGAGCGGCAGCGTCTGCGTCTCGCCCGGCACGTTGGAGACGAAGGTGATGGTCGCGCCGAATTCGCCGATCGATCGCGCGAAGCCGAGCACCGCGCCCGCCAGCACGCCGGGCAGGCTGAGCGGCAGGGTCAATGTCGCGAAGACGCGCCACGGTGACGCGCCGAGCGTCCGCGCCGCGCTTTCCAGCCGGCGGTCGACCGCCTCGATCGACAGGCGCATCGCGCGCACCATCAGCGGCAGCGCCATCACCGCCGCCGCGATCGCGGCGCCCGTCCAGCGGAACAGCACGCTGACGCCGAACCAGCGCTCCAGCACTCCGCCGATCGGCCCACCGGGGGCGAAGGCGAGCAGCAGCAGCCAGCCGGTCACCACCGGCGGCACGACCAGCGGCAGGTGGACGACTGCGTCGAGCAGCAGCTTGCCCGGAAAGCGCACCCGCGCCAGTATCCAGGCGAGCGCGAAGGCGATCGGCAGCACCGCCGCCATCGCGACGCCGCCGACCTTCAGCGACAGCGCCAGGATTCCCCATTCCTCCGCCGACAGCATCAGCGGGCGATGAAGCCGTAGCGCACGAAGATCGCCTTGCCCGGCGCGCTCACCAGGAAGCGGCGGAATGCCTCGCCCTCGGGATTGCGGGACCGTGTCAGCCGCGCGACCGGGTAGGTGATCGGGGGATGGCTCGCTGCCGGGAACACGCCGGCGACGCGGACGCGGGGCGACGCCTTGGCGTCGGTCGCGTAGACGATGCCGAGCGGCGCGGCACCGCGCTCGACCAGCGCCAGCGCGCCGCGCACGCTGTCGGCGCGGACCACCCTGGCCGCGACCGAGGGCCAGACGCCGAGCTTGCGCAGCGCCGCCTCGCCGTAGCGCCCGGCCGGCACCGGCGCGTCGGCCATGGCCAGCGGCCCCGCCCCGAGCACCCGCGCCAGCGCGGCGGCCGGCCGCACCGGGATGCGGACCGGATTGCCGGCAGCGGCGATGACGACGAGCCGATTGCCGAGGAAGGTCACGCGCGTCTGCGGCGCGATCAGCCGCTTGGCGGCGAGCGCGTCCATCCACTCCTGGTCGGCGGAGACGAACAGGTCGGCATCGCCCCCCGCCTCCACCTGCCGCGCCAGCGCCGAGGACGCGGCGAAGGAAATCACCGGTCGCGCATGCCCCCGTGCCGCCCAGGCATCGGCAGCGGCGTTCATCGATTCCTGCAGGCTGGCGGCCGCGAGGACGAGCGGCGCCTTGCCCTGCGCCGTTGCAGGCGCGGCGATCAGGAGGAGGACGATCAGCAGGATGCGGGACACCAGGGGGACTCCGGTAACGACAGCTATGTTCTGCCGTATATGAAGCTCCGGTGGAACGCGACGGCCTTCTGGTGGGGAGCGGGCGGGGTCGGCGGCGAGGCCGTCACATCCTTCGCGAGCCGGACATTGGCAAAATACCCCCACGTGCTCCTGCGAAGGCAGGAGCCCAGGGTGGTAGACGCTGCAAGCGCCGCTATTCCCAACCCTGGGTTCCGGCCTT
>JBKBTU010000312.1:0-2556 GCA_046290715.1 Sphingomonas sp.
TCATCGAGGCGGACATCGGGCGTGATGCTCTCGCCTTTCTCGCTGTCGTTGACGACGCCCTGGATCGGGTCGGTCTTGATCGAGGCGAGCGTCAGTTGCACGCCGGCGTCGAGCAGGGCCTGTCGTGGCTTGAACAGTTCGTCCTGCTCGAAGCCGTCGGCGGCGAGCATCAGCACGCGGGCTTGGGCGAGGTCGGCCATGGTAATCTCCTGATCGAAGGGGGCCGCGCCTCAACCAACGCCCGCCCCGGCCGTTCCGGAACATGCGGCGAGCCTCACGCATTTTCCGACGATCCCATGAACAGTGGAGCTGAGGGTGGCCGCCAAGATCATCTATTGCGACGATTCCAAACCCGGCATCACCCGCAAGAAGGTGCGCAACGGCTGGGCCTATTACGCACCCGACGGCGAGCGGATCACCGATCGGGACGAGATCGACCGGCTCAACGCCATCGGCCTGCCCCCCGCCTATCGCGACGCGTGGTTCTGCACGAAGGCGAACGGCCACATCCAGGCGGTCGGCTGGGACGAGAAGGGGCGCAAGCAATATCGCTACCACACCGGCTTCCGCGAGGCGCAGGAGGCCGCGAAGTACGAGAAGTGCGCGGATTTCGGCCATTGCCTGCCCAAGATCCGGGCGCGGGTGGAGGCGGATCTGTCAGCCCGCGGGTTGGGCAAGGATCGCGCCATCGCCGCCGTCGTCCGGCTGCTCGACATCGGGCATATCCGTGTCGGCAACGAAGCCTACGCGGAAGCCAACGCCAGTTACGGCGCCACGACGCTGCGCAAGGAGCATGGCGAGGTCCGCGGCGCCACGCTCAAGCTTCGCTATCGCGGCAAGTCGGGCAAGGAGCGGGACATGAAGGTGACCGACAAGCGCCTCGCTGCGACGGTCAAGAAGATGCAGGATCTCGACGAACAGCATCTCTTCGCCTGGGTCGACGATGCGGGTGAGGCGCATCCGGTGACCTCCTCGGACGTCAACGACTATATCCGGCGCGCGTCGGGCGGCGATTTCACCGCCAAGCATTTCCGCACCTGGGGGGCGAGCGTCACCGCCTTCGAGGCGCTTGCCCGGGCCGAAGCCGATCTCAGTCTCAAGGCGTTGCTCGCGCCCGTCGTCGAGCGGCTCGGCAACACGCCCGCGATCGCGCGCAAGAGCTACGTCCACCCGGCGCTGATCGCGCTGGTCAAGACGGGCCAGAGCACCTTTCGCAAGGCGCTGCGCCTGCCGCGCTCGGCCCGACATCTCAGCCGCGAGGAACGGGGCCTGATCGCCTTCCTCGAAGCGGGCCAGGACCCGCTTGCCGCGGCGTCTCCCGCCTTGAAGGCGGCAGCCTGACGAAGGACATGCATGGCCAGTAACACCACCGCCGCCGCCGGAAACACCGCCGACAAGGCACCGATCTTCAACACCGAGAACGTGCAGGACCAGATCGGCGATCTCTACACCGCCAGTGCCGTCTGGCTGCACACGCACTGGCTGCAGATCCTCATCGCCTTTGCGATCGGCACGGTGATCGTCGTCGCGCTGCACGGCCTGCGCAAGCTGGGCGCACGGCTCTGCGGCAAGCCGCTCGGCACCGGCGAGATCGCCCGCCGCGGCTGGGGGACGATCGTCGGCCGGGCGATCACGCGCACCAACAACTTCTTCATCGTCATGCTCGCGGCCAAGCTGGTCGTCGGCTATGCGGGCGCGCCGGCGCAGGTCGCGACCACGGTCAACTTCCTGTGGACGGTCGCCTCCGTCTTCCAGGCGGCGATCTGGGCGCGCGAGCTGATCCTGGGCGCGATCGAGCATCGCACCAGCAGCGAGCATTATTCGGGCGAGGCGCTGCTGTCTGCGATGGGGCTGATCCGCCTGCTGGTGACGGTGGCGCTGTTCGCCGTCGCCCTGGTCGTCGTGCTCGACAATCTCGGCGTCAACGTCACCGGCCTCATCGCCGGACTGGGCGTCGGCGGTATCGCGATCGGCCTCGCCGCGCAAGGCATCTTCGGCGACCTCTTCGCTGCGCTCGCCATCATCTTCGACCGGCCGTTCCGGCGCGGTGACAAGATCAGCTATGGCACGACGAACGGCGTGATCGAGTCGATCGGCCTCAAGAGCACGCGCATCCGCGCCTTTACCGGCGAATTGCGCGTCATCAGCAACAAGCAGTTGCTCGACAAGGAGATTCAGAACACCAGCGTGCGCGACCACATCCGCCTCGCCTTCACGATCGGCGTGACCTACGAAACACCGCCCGACGTGCTGGCGCAGGTCCCGGCGATCATGCGCGAGATCGTCGAGGGCGAAGGCGGCAAGGTGGCGCGGTCGAGCTTCGAGACGTTCGGCGCCTCAAGCCTCGACTTCGTGCTGCAATTCGACATTCCAGGCGACGACTGGGCGACCGCGCACCCGATGCGCGACCGGATCATGGTCGCACTGATCCGCCGTTTCGCTGCCGAGGGGATCGGCATCGCCTATCCGACGCAGACGACCTACACCGCCGCGCCGGACGGCAAGCGGGTGATGCCTTATGCCGTCACGGACGCGGATCGACCATCGCGTCCAGAA
>JBKBTU010000313.1:0-2537 GCA_046290715.1 Sphingomonas sp.
CCGGCGTTCACCACCCGGCATTCGCCTTCCAGCACCGCGAAATAGACAGGCTTGCCCTCGACGTCGCGGCGGATGCGCCATCGCCCGGCATATTCGACCAGTTTCGAGAAGCTGGCGGAGGGCCGCAGCAGGGTCACGATCTCGGCAAGCGGATCGATGGTCATATCAGGACGATCGCCAATGAAGTCAGGATTGCCGACCATAGGCAGTCTCGGTCCCGAAAACCATCTTCGGCGCTCCCATACTCGTCAATGGAGCAAGACATGCCCAGCGTTCTCATCACCGGCTGTTCCTCGGGCTTCGGTCTCGAAACCGCAAAACTGTTCCTCGACCGCGGCTGGCGTGTCGTCGCGACGATGCGCACGCCTGACCCGGGCCTGCTGCCTTCGTCCGACCAACTCACCGTCCTGCCGCTCGACGTCACGGATCGCGACAGCATCGCCAGCGCGGTAGAGCAGGCGGGGCCCGTGGACGTGCTGGTCAACAATGCCGGTTTCGGCGCCGCGGTCCCGATCGAGCTCATCGAGTTCGAGACGGCACGCCAACTCTTCGAGACCAATATGCTTGGCACGCTTGCGATGATGCAGGCGTTCCTGCCGGCTTTCCGTGAGCGGCGATCCGGCGTGATCATCAACGTGACCTCGACCGTCACGCTGAAGCCGCTGCCGCTGGTCAGCACCTATCGCGCCAGCAAGGCCGCGGTGAACGCGCTCACTGAAAGCCTGGCGGTCGAGATGCAGCCGTTCGGCGTGCGCGTCCACATCGTGCTGCCCGGCCGTTCCCCGACGACGCAGTTCGGGGCGACTGCGAGGCCGCACCTGCGCGGTCTCGACGACCCCGACTACAAGCCGATGATCGAGGGGATGATGAAGCAGTTTCAGGAGGACATGGGGCCGGTCACCCACGCCCGCGACGTTGCAGCTGCCGTGTTCGAGGCCGCGACCAACCCGTCCGCACCGCTCAAGATACCCGCCGGCACAGATGCGATCGCCTGGATGGCGGACGCCGCCTGACGCGTTAATCCGGCGGCGGGCGGGGTATCCAACCCGCTGGCCGCCGGGTTCGCGGCCCGAAGATCAGGCGGAAGCGAGCCGGACTGCCGTCTCGCGATAGTCGTGCAGGGGCCGACCGAGCAGGCTAATCAGGCGCTCGCGGTCGCCTGCCTCCGGGATCATCCCGTCGCTGACGTAGCGCTCGGCCATCAGCCGCATCTCATAGGCCATCCAGCGCGGCATGAACGTCGCCATGTTCTGTTCGAAGCCGCTGGGATCGTCGCCGCCATAGGCGACGGGGCGGCCGAGGACGTCGGACCATATCGCTGCCACGTCCTCGCCGGTCAGCGTCTCCGGACCGACCACGTTGATCGTCTCGATCGGAAGCTTGTCGGGCGCGCGGTCGCGCCGGATCAGCTCGATCGCGGCGACCTCGGCGATGTCGCGCGCATCGACCATGGCCACGCCCTTGCCGCCGATCGGCATCGGATAGACACCGTGCTGAAGGATCACGTCCTTCACCATCGCCTCGTTGTCGATAAAATAGGTCGGGCGCAGAATGGTGGCGCCGAAGTTCATCGCCTCCAGCATCCGCTCGGCACCCGATTTCACCGCGAAGTGGGGCACGTTGACGGCGCGGTCGGCGTCGAGCACCGACAGATAGACGACGCGGTCGACACCGGCCTCCCGCGCGACGTTGAGCGTGACGATCGCCTGGGTGAATTCGTCACCTGTCACCGCATTGAGCAGAAACAGCGTTCTTACGCCGACGAAGGCCGCGCGCAGGGCGTCGATATCGAGAAGATCGCCCTTGGCCACCTCGACGCCGGTCGGAAACGCCGCCTTGGCAGGGTCACGGGTGAGGACGCGGACAGACGCGTCGCGAGCGACGAGCTGTTCGACGACATGGCGGCCGACGCGTCCGGTGGCACCGATTACGAGAATGGTCATGAGGCTTCTCCTTGGGTCTTGCTGACCCGAGCAAGATGCGTGATCCATGGTACGGCAACTAGACGCGCAATTTGGACGCGCCGTCTCATGGGTGGAACGACATGGACCTGCTCGCACTCGCCGATTTCACGCTCGTCGCTCGCCATGGCGGCTTCGGCAAAGCCGCGCGCGCCGCGCGTCGGCCCAAGGCGACGCTGTCGCGCCGCGTCTCGGAGCTGGAGGCCGCACTCGGCCTGCGCCTGTTCGAACGCGGCCAGCGCGACCTCAAGCTGACCGAGGAGGGGCGGGCGCTGGCCGAAAGAGCCGGCGCTCTGCTCGCCGAGCTTGAGGAGACGACGATCGAAATCGCATCAGGCAGCGGGGCGGTGCGTGGACGCCTGCGGATAAGCGCGCCGCTACTCTTCTCCCAGACCGCGATGGGGCGGCTGGCGGCAGGATTCGCGCAGTGCCATCCCGACGTCCGACTGGAGGTCACGACCGACGATCGTGCGGTCGATATGATCGAGGAGGGCTATGATCTGGTCATCCGTGTGAACCCGGCGGCGGACGATGCGGATCGTTCGATTGCCCCGGCAGGTTGAGCATGACCGACCG
>JBKBTU010000314.1:0-2516 GCA_046290715.1 Sphingomonas sp.
GAACCCGGGCGTCGGTGCCGATGCCGCGGCCACGACCGGGGCGGCTTGCGCGGGCGCGGGCGTCGCGACCGGCGTGGTGGCGATGGCGGCGGACAGCGGCTGGACGGTCGCGGCGGGTGCGATCGCCCGCGGCGTCGCGGCCACGACCGACGCGGTTACCGGAGCGGGTGGCGGCACGACGCGCGTCGCGACGGTGGACGGCACGGTGGTGGCGGGGGCGGGTCGGACGGGGACCGGCTGGACGCTCGGCACGGCGCTGGCGAGCGCGACCGCGGGCCGGGTCTGCGCCGGCACCGGCTGCACGCGGGCGAGCGCAGCCGTCGCCGCCTGATACGAGGGCGTCGCGGCCGGACGCGCGGTGTTGGCCGCGAGCGCGACGGCGGGCTCCACCTCCTCGCGGTTGCGGCGGCTGCGCCCGCGGCGCCGATCGGGTTGGGACGGCTGCACGGCGGCGAGCGCGACCGGCGCGGGCTCCGGCGAGAGCTGCGGCAGGACGGGGGCGAGGCGCGCGTCGGCAAGCCGCTCCGGCGTCGCGCGGACCTCGCCAAAATGGACCGCGAACGCGCGATCGATGGGGCCCAACGTCGGCAATCGCTGGAAGAAGGGCTGTAGCCCCTGCGCCATGCCGGCGGGCAGCATCGTCGTCGCGATCTTTTCGGCACCCGCCTGGTCGCCGCCCATCGCCAGCACGAAGGCGCGGATGCGCCAGGCGCTGCGGTCGCTCTTGCGCAGCAGCGGGTCGAGCTGTTCCAGCGCCGCATCGCGCCGGCCCGAGATGCCGAGCGACAGGGCGTAGCGGCGGATCGTCTCGTCGTCCGCCTTCGTCTTGAGCGCCAGGCGATAGTCGCGTTGCGCGCGCTCCTGCTGACCGATCAGGTCGTAGGCGAGCGCGCGATCGGCCGCGATCGGGCGGATGTCGTACCCCGCGGCCTCGGCCTGCGCGAAATAGCGGAGCGCCTCCCCCGGGCGTTCCGAGCGGACGAGGATCGCGCCCTCGCCCGCCTTGATGCGCGGATCGGACGGCGCGACCTTTTCGGCGCGGGCGTAGAGCGAGGCGGCGCCGCTGAGATCGCCCAGCGACAGCGACAGGTCGGCCGCGGCGATCAGCGCGTTGATGTCGCGCGGGTTGGCCGCGATCGCCCGCATCTGCTCGGCGAGGCGATCGGCATCGGTGGTGCCGGGCAACGCCTGCACCACCTCCTGCGCGGCAAGGGCGGCGGGCGCGCACGACAGCGCCAGGACAGCGGGGATCAAGAAACGCATGGGGGTCTGGCGATCTTAGAGCGGAGCGACCCTGAACCGGCAATGTCCGCGCGGGCGGTGCGCGGTGAACGGAGGCTGGTCGGCGACGAAGGAGAGACGGTCACACTGTGCGTCGTGATCCAGGACCTCTCGTCGTCCCGGCGGACGCCGGGATCCATGAAGGCGAGCGGCCGACGGCGACGCGCCACCATTGGCGGCGGGCCTTCCATGGATCCCGGCGTTCGCCGGGACGACGAAGGGAAGGTTGATCCGAAGCCGCCGGGCTCACGGCTCGGACCTGACGAGCCGTGCTTATTGGTTGTTCTGGCGGTGCAGGAAGCGCGGGATGTCGATCGGGTCCTTGGCCTCGCCTGTACCCTCGTCGCGCGCCGGTCCGCGCGCGGCGTTGGACATGCGCTCGAACAGCGTACCGCCGAGCTTGACGCGCGGCTGCGGCGCGGCGTCGGGCGCCGCCGCCTCGCTGCCCGGTGCGATCCAGGGACGGCGGCCGGCGTCCGGCGCGGGCGCCGGCGCGCGCGGGGCGGCGGGTGCGGCACCGAACGGCTCTTCGGCATAGGTCTTGGGCGGCTGCGGCACGATCGTCTCGGCGCCGAGCACCAGCTCGTCGTCCGCAGCGTCGGCGGTTTCCGGCTGCGCATCGGCCTTCATCGCGTCCGATGCATGGAGGTCGAGCGGAGCGGGCTCGGCGGCGGGCGGCGCGGAGAAGGACACGGACGGTGCCGGTGCGGCGGGCTCAGGCGCCGTAGCGGCAGTGCTCGGCCGGAACGAGGTGCTGTCGTCGGTCTTGCGCGCGGTGCCGAAGCTGAACGAGCGCGCCGCCTCGGGCGCCGGTGCGGGCGCGCCGGGCTTGACGTCCGAATCGATGCCGGTGGCGACCACCGAGACGCGGATGCGCCCCTCCAGCTCCGGGTTGAACGCCGAGCCCCAGATGATGTTGGCGTCGGGATCGACCAGGTCGCGGATGTGGTTCGCCGCCTCGTCGACCTCGAGCAGGCGCATGTCGTCGCCGCCGGTGATCGAGATGATGACGCCCTTCGCGCCCTGCATGCTGACGCCGTCGAGCAGCGGGTTGGCGATCGCCTTCTGCGCCGCCTCAAGCGCGCGGTTGTCGCCGCTCGCCTCGCCGGTGCCCATCATCGCCTTGCCCATCTCCTGCATCACCGAACGGACGTCGGCGAAGTCGAGGTTGATGAGGCCGGGCATGACCATCAGGTCGGTGATGCCGCGCACGCCCTGCTGCAGCACCTCGTCCG
>JBKBTU010000315.1:0-2488 GCA_046290715.1 Sphingomonas sp.
TCGGCATCGAAGATGCGGAGGCGGACGCCGGTATCCTTGGCCAGCCGCGCGATGAGCGCCTCGCGGTCGTCCGGCGCTCAAGCTGCTGCTGACCACCGTCGCGATCGTCGACGACATGGGTGCGGTCGCGATCATCGCCGTCGCCTATACCCAATCGATCCGCGTCGCGGCGCTTGCCGGTGCCGCGCTCGCGGTCGTCGTCCTCTACGTCCTCGGCCGCCGCGGCGTGATGCGGCTCTGGCCTTATCTGCTTGCCGGTGCCGCGTTGTGGCTGTTCGTGCTGCAATCGGGTATCCACGCGACGATCGCCGGCGTGGTCACCGCCGTGCTGATCCCGATCCGCCCTTCCTGCGGCGCGCCCGACGATAGGCATTCGCCGCTGCACCGGCTGGAGCACGCACTGCATCCATGGGTCGCCTTCGCGATCGTGCCGTTGTTCGGCTTCGCCAATGCCGGCGTCTCTCTGGCGGGCACGTCCCTCGCTACGCTGCGCGAACCCCTGGTGCTGGGCGTCGCGCTCGGCCTGTTCCTCGGCAAGCAGGCGGGGATCTTCGGTGCGATATGGGGCGCCGATCGGCTGGGGATCGCCCGCCGGCCGGAGGGGGTGAATTGGGGCCAGCTCTACGGCATGGCCCTGGTCGCGGGAATCGGCTTCACGATGAGCCTGTTCATCGGCGGTCTCGCTTTCGCCGACCCGGACCGGCTCGGGCAGGTCAAGATCGGCGTGCTGGCGGGATCGCTCGCCTCCGCGCTCGCCGGCGCGGCGGTGTTGACCGCCTGCGGACGCCGCCATGCCCGCTGACGGCGCGCTCCGCCGCGGGACTCCCGCCTATCGCCGCCTGACGCTGGCGATGCTGTTCGCCGGCTTTTCCACCTTCTCGCTGCTCTACGCGGTGCAGCCGCTGCTGCCGCTGTTCGCGCGCGATTACGGCCTCAGCGCGGAAGGGGCGTCGCTTGCGGTCTCGCTCGCCACCGGTCCGCTCGCGATCGGCATCCTCTTCGCGGGCATCCTGTCCGACCGCATCGGGCGACGGCCGCTGATGGTGTGCGCGATGTTCGCGGCTGGCGCGCTGACGCTCGCCGCCGCCGTCGCCCCCGGATGGACCGCACTGCTCGCGCTGCGGCTGCTCACCGGCGTCGCGCTCGCCGGCGTGCCGGCGGTGGCGATGGCCTATGTCGCGGAGGAGGTCGACGCCGCCTCCGTCGGTGCGGCGATGGGGCTCTACATCGCCGGCAGCGCGATCGGCGGCATGGGCGGGCGGCTGATCGCGAGCCTCGTCGCGGATGCAGGAGGCTGGCGTTGGGCCTTGGGCAGCGTCGGGCTCGCCGGCGTGGCGATGGCGGAGGCGTTCCGCCGCCTCGCGCCGCCGTCGCGGCGGTTCGTCGCGGCGGCCGCGACCAACCCGCTGAAGGGCATCGCCACGCTGTTCGGCGACGCGGCACTGCCGCTGCTCTACGCCGAGGCCTTCCTGCTGATGGGCGTCTTCGTCACCGTCTACAATTATGCAGGGTTCCGCCTGCTCGCCCCACCCTATGCGCTCAGCCAGACCGCGGTCGGTGCGGTGTTCCTGCTCTATATCCTGGGGTCGGCGAGTTCGGCGCTGTTCGGCGCCTTCGCCGGGCGCGTCGGGCGTCGCCGCGTATTCTGGCTGCCGATCGTGCTGCTGATCGTGGGTGTCGGCGTCACCGCGGCGCAGCCGCTGGCGTTGGTCGTGCTGGGGATCGCACTGGTGACGGTTGGCTTCTTCGGCGCGCATTCGATCGCCAGCGCCTGGGTCGGGCGCCGCGCGCTCGGCAACCGCGGCCAGGGGGCGTCCCTCTACCTCTTCTTCTATTATATGGGGTCGAGCGTGCTGGGCTCGGCGGGCGGTTTCGCCTGGACGCATGCCGGATGGCCCGGTGTCGCGGCGTTCTGCGCCATTCTCGGCGCAATCGCGCTGATCATCGGCCTGTGGCTCGCCCGCATCCCGCCGCTTCCGCTTCCCGAAGCGGAGGACGTCCGTCCGATCGAGGCCTAACGCGCGGTCGCGTCGACCGGCGGCTGGCCGGCCATCCGCCGCGACACGGCCTCCACCGCCTCCATTACGCGCAGGATATTGCCGCCGGCGAGCTTGGCGAGGTTCGCGTCGCTCCAGCCGCGTCGTACCAGCTCGGCGAACAGCGTCGGATAGCCGTCTACCCCGGTCATGCCCCGCGGCGCGGTGCCGTTGATCCCGTCATAGTCGCCACCCAAACCGACATGGTCGTAGCCCGCGACGCGCGCGACGTGCTCGACGTGATCGGCGACGTCCTTCACCCCGACGGGCGGTTCGGGATGGCTCGCGTCCCAGGCGACGAGAGGCGCCGGTGCGCGCGCGCCATAGACGCTGGCGGACACGCCCGCCGATTTGGCGAAGGCCGTTCGCGCCGCATCCCACGCCCGCCACGCATCGGAGAGGAAGGCGGGATAGAAATTGACCATCACCACGCCCCCCTTGTCGCCGATCGC
>JBKBTU010000316.1:0-295 GCA_046290715.1 Sphingomonas sp.
TGTCGTCCGCCTTCGCGGTCAACAGCAAGAGCCAGGACGGCGTCGCCGTCGGCCAGCTGTCGGGCGTCACCGTCAACTCGGAAGGCCTGATCCAGGCGAGCTTCTCGAACGGCGACATCGTGCCGCTCGGCAAGGTCGCGCTCGCCAAGTTCTCGACGCCGACGGGCCTGCGCCAGATCGGCAACAGCTATTGGTCGGCGACCGGCCTCTCGGGTTCGGCGACGATGGGCTCGGCAAGTGCGGACGGCTTCGGTTCGCTGATGTCGGGCCAGATCGAAGGGTCCAACGTCGACAT
>JBKBTU010000316.1:305-2473 GCA_046290715.1 Sphingomonas sp.
AGCGCAACTTCCAGGCGAACTCGAAGGCGCTCGATACCGCGAACCAGGTCTCGCAGACCATCATCCAGATCCGCAACTAAGCGATAGCGGCGGAGCGGAGGCCTGAATGGACAAGTTGGTCTATACGGCGGCGACAGGCCTGCGTGCGCACATGCAGGCGCAGGCGGCGATCGCCAACAACATGGCGAATGCGTCCACCACAGGCTTCCGCGCCGACCGCGTCGTCTTCGACCGGATCGAGCTGAAGGGCGGCGGCGCCCAGCTGGAGGCGCGCATGCCGACCAGCGAAGAGGTGACCGACGCCGACCGCGCGCCGGGCGCGATCCAGACGACGGGCCGCGCGCTCGACGTCGCGATCACCGGCGCGACCGACTGGCTGGCGGTGCAGGCGGGCGACGGCAGCGAAGCCTATACCCGCCGCGGCGACCTGGAGGTGACGCCCACCGGCGTGCTCCAGACCGGCGACGGCTTCATCGTCCAGGGCCAGTCCGGGCCGATCACCGTCCCGCCGCACGACAGCCTGACCATCGCCGCGGACGGGTCGATCAGCATCGTGCCGCAAGGGGGCGACCCCAAGAACCCGCAGGTGCTCGACCGGCTGAAGCTCGTCGACACCAAGGGTACGCAGACGGTGAAGGGCCTCGACAACCTGCTGCGCGTCAAGGGCGGCGGCACCTTGCCCGCCAACCTCGACGCCAAGGTGCAGGGCGGCGCGCTGGAAGGCTCCAACGTCAACATGACGCAGGCGCTGGTCGACATGATCGAGAACCAGCGCAGCTACGAGGTTCAGGCCAACCTCATGAAATCGGCCAAGGACATGGACGAGAGCAGCACATCCGTGATGCGCCTGCCGAGCTAAGGGAAGAAGAGCATGTCATCCTCAGCCATGCATATCGCGCGTACCGGGCTCGACGCCCAGGATACGCGCATGCGGGTCATCTCGAACAACCTCGCCAACGTCAACACGACGGGGTTCAAGAAGGATCGCGCCGCGTTCGAGACGCTCGCCTACCAGACGATCACCGCGCCCGGCGCGGCATCGACGGCGGAGACCAAGTACGCGACCGGACTCAATCTCGGCACCGGTGTGCGCGTGCAGGGCACCGCGCGCATCGACACGCAGGGGTCGATGCAGCAGACCGGCAACAGCTTCGACCTGGCGCTTGACGGCGACGGCTATTTCCAGGTGCAGCTGCCCGGCGGCCAGCTCGGCTACACCCGCGCCGGCAATTTCAACCGCAGCCCCGAAGGGCTGCTCGTCACCTCCGAAGGCTATCAGGTGATGCCCGGCATCACCGTGCCCGCGAACGCGACGCAGGTGACGATCGGCACCGACGGCACCGTCACCGCGCAGGTGCCGGGGCAGACCGAAGGCACCAACATCGGCCAGATCCAGGTCGCGAGCTTTCCCAATCCCACCGGGCTGCAATCGACCGGCGACAACTACCTCCAGGAGACCGCTTCGTCGGGCGCCGCCAATCTCGGCATCGCCGGCCAGGACGGCCGCGGCCGCATCCGCCAGGGCAACCTCGAGGCATCGAACGTCAACGTCGTCGAGGAACTCGTCGACATGATCGAGACGCAGCGCGCCTATGAGGTGAATTCCAAGATGATCTCCTCGTCCGACGAGATGCTCAAGTACGTGAACCAGAACCTGTAATGGCCTCCGCACCCAACCCCTTCCGCCCCGGTGCCCTCGTCGCCGGCCACTGGGCCGAGATCGCGCTCGCCGCCGCATCGGGCCTGCTCGTCCTCGCCGCGCTGACGCCCGGCGACGCCGACGCCAGCATCTTCGGCAAGAAGCAGCCGCCCGAGGACTTCACCGTCGTCCGCGCGCCGCCCACCCCGGCGCCGGCGCCGGCGAACGGCTCGATCTTCCAGGCGAACGACGGCTATGCCGCGCTGTAGGATGGGTGGCGCGCGCGCCGCGTCGGCGATCCGCTGACGATCGTGCTGGTCGAGAACACCGCCGCGTCCAAATCGTCGGGCTCCAAGCTCGATTCGGCGGGATCGGGCAGCATCACGCCGCCGTCGACCGGGCCGCTCAGCCTGTTCGGCGTCACCGACGCCTCGGCGAGCGGCGCGCGCAGCTTCAACGGCCAGGGTCAGGCGAACCAGGCGAACTCGCTGTCCGGCGAGATCTCGGTGACAGTCGCGCAGGTCTATCC
>JBKBTU010000317.1:0-2446 GCA_046290715.1 Sphingomonas sp.
TACGGTCGCCGCGAAGGCATGCGCCCCTAGCGGGGCTTGGCGCCTTCCGTCAAGGCTATCAGAAGCTGCCCTGGATCGAAAGTCGGTATCCGTCCGCGCCGCCGACGAAACCGGTGGCGGCGAGCCGCTCCGCGGCGGCGGGATCGGCGGGGGTGATGCGCAGCGCGGCGGTATAGCGTCCGGCGGCGGTGATCCGCATCGCGATGCTCTCGGTCCCTGACTGGCTGGCGAGCGGCAGCAGCAGCGCATCGCCGTCGCAACGCGCGATTCCCGACAGTTCGGAGGGCAGCGCGATCCCCGCCGCCTCGCCGACCAGGGTCGCGCGGACGCGGCCCTCGGCGCGCGTGCAGGTCGCATCCTCGAACCGGATGGTGACATCCTCGAGCGAGAGGCGGGTGACCGGCAGCGGCGCGAAGGCGCGCCCCGTCGGCAGCGTGGCGGTGAGGTCGTCGATCCCCTGCCCGTGGCGGCTGAGCATCAAAGCGCCATGGATCACGCCCGGATCGCCGTCGATTCCGACGCGCGCACGGCCGAGCAGCAGAGCAAAGGGCGACAGGCTGGCGTCGAGCGAACCCAATGCGAGATCGCCGAACTTCGCGTCCTCCAGCCGAGCGTCCCACACGCTGCCGGTGACGCTGCGGGCGCTGAACCCCTCACCGCCGAGCCCGATCCAGCCGAGCACCAGACGCATCGGCAGGAAGAGGAGGAGCGCCGCGAACAGCAGCGCGCCGAACAGTGCGGCCGGTCCGGTGCGCAGGCGGATCCGCCTCATGACGTGCGCGCCCGCACGGTGAAGTCGGCGGCGACGCTGCCGTCGCTATTGTCGCGCCACGTCGCCGAATCGACGAGGATGCCGTTTGCCTCCAGCCCCGCGAACCAGCGCGACAGCGCGGCGGGCCGTGCCGCCTGGATCGTCGCATGGACACGGCCGGCGCCCGATTCGTCGACGCTCGCCAGCGTGAAGCCCGCGACGTCGGCGCGCAGCCGCAGCGTGTCGGCGAGCGTGCCGCTCAGCGGCGGACGGCGGCCGGCGGCGTGCAGCTGGTCGATCGCCGCCTCCGTCGTGCCGAAGCGGGTGACGGCGTCGGCATAGCGCTCGCGTGCGCTCGACAGGCCGTCGCGCACAGGGAGGATGATGCCGCCCCAGACGATCGTCACCGCAAGCAGCGCGAGCATGACGAGGATCAGCCGCCGCTCGCGCAGCGACCGGCCGGCGAACCAGCTGCGCGGGCCGCTCATCGCCGGCTCACCGTCATCTCACCCGTGATCCTTCCGTTGGCCGACTGGAACGTGCCGGCGGTGACGGTGAAGCCCGCCGCCTCCAGCGCGCGCTTGAGGTCGGTGGGGAGCGATTCGCGCGCCGCGGCGACGCTGATCCGCAAGTCGCCGTTCGACTGGAAATCGAGCCCGGTCAGCTCGGTACCCGGCGTCGCGCGCACCGCGGCATAGACGGCGGCGGCGGTGGTGCTGAAGCCGAGGCCGGGGCCGCGCACCGCCGACAGGCGCTCGGCGAGCTGGCGGTCGACGTCGGTCACCGTCTCGCCGCGGGCGAGGCCGGTCCGCCCCAAGGCTTCGCCGCGCGCTTCGAGGGCATCGGCACCGAAGCTGTATTTGGCGATGCGGACCAGATCGATGGCGAGCGTCACCAGCAGGATCGCCGCGCCGAGCAGCGCGAGGCGGCGGACCAGCGGCCAGTCGATGCCGATGCGCCGGCGGCGGCGCGCGAACGGCCCCTGCCTGAGGTCGAGCGGCGGCGCGGCGACGACGGCGGCGAGCTGCGCGTCGAGCGTCGCGCGATCGAGCGTCACCAGCGGCGCCTCGCCGACGACGAGGTCGGTCAGCCGCGCCTCGTCGGCGAAGCCGGTAGTGCGGCTGCGGACGAGTGCGGCACCGCCGACGACACCGCGCGCATAGCCCTCGTCCGGGCGCGGCAGCAGCAAGGGCGCGGGGATCATCGCGAGCGGATCGACACCGTGCGCGGCACATTCGGTCAGCCAGCCGGCCATCAGCCCCATGCCGACGACCGCGATCGGGCGGTCGCCCTCCCCTTCCGTCTCTGCGCCGACCGCGACGTGCAGTTCGCCGACCGGCGTCGCGCTCGCCTCGGCGACGAGCAGCCGCGCGGCGGCGATCGCCTGCGCCGGCGATCGTGCGGGCAGCTCCGCCCAGTGCAGCGTCACGTCCTCCGCCGGCGCGACGGCGATCACCGCCTGTTCGGCGAGCGCCGGCACCCCTTCGCCCTCGGTGATCGCACCGTCGTCGGCGAGGGCCAGCCAGTGCCAGCCGCGATTCGCATGGGGAAGGAACAGGAGCGTCGTCATGATTCGTCGCCCCATTGCCGCGCCACGAGCCGCGCGGGAAGACGGCTCGCGTCGATCAGCGCCCTTTCCTGCAATCGCGCGGTGCCGGTGGTCACATCGATGCCGAGCGCAAACCAGGTGGTTTT
>JBKBTU010000318.1:0-2439 GCA_046290715.1 Sphingomonas sp.
GCCGCCGGCACCGAACACCACGATCAACTGGGTGCAATTTCCGGTGCCCGATACCGTCGCGGAGAGCGAGGCCTCGCCGCGGCGCTCGGCAGCCCGATCAACGGCTTCGACCGCAAGCGCGACCAGTTCGTCACCGCCGCGACGATCAGCGGCAGCCTCGCCGACCTGTTCGCGCTGCCCGCCGGCCCGATCGGCTTTGCCGTCGGCGTCGAATATCGCCGCGAAACCGCCAGCATCACGCAGGATAGCGCGCTGCTGACCGGCAACACCTATCGCCAGGGCGTGCAGGCCGCCTACAGCGGCGCCTTCGACGTCCGTGAGCTGTACGGCGAAGTGCTGGTGCCGCTGATCCACGACACCCCGCTGATCCGCAAGCTCGCCGTTGGTGGCGCCTATCGCCTGTCGGATTACAACCTGTTCGGCACGCACGGCACGTGGAAGGTCGAGGGCAATTGGGAGGTCGATCGCAACCTCCGCGTCCGCGGCACCTATCAGCGCGTGCTGCGCACCCCCAATTTCGGCGAGTTCGCCGCCACCACCTCGTCGTTGCCGCTCAGCAGCCTCGTCACCGTCGATCGCCTGCGGCCGCGCTACGGTGGGGATCCATGCGTGCTCGGCACGGGCAATGCGGCGCAGTGCACGCGGCTCGGCGCGCCGGCGGTCGGATCGACCAACTCGAACGCCGCCAGCTACCTGACCGGCAATTATTATTACGGCGGCAACCCCGCCATCCAGCCGGAAACCGGCTATACGACGACCGCAGGCGCGGTGTTCACGCCGACGTTCGTGCCGGGGCTCAACGTCACGGTCGATTATTACAACCTCGACCTGCGCGGCGCGGTCGGCGTGATCCAGCCGATCGCGGCGATCACCAGCTGCTACATCACCAATCCGACCGCGGGCAATCCGCTGTGCACGCTCGTCACGCGCAACGCCAACGGCAGCTTCGCCGACGCCTTCGTCAATAACCAGAATCTGGGGCGGCTGCTGCAACGCGGCTTCGACATCGGCGCGTCCTACACGCTGCGCGCCGACTGGCTGGCGGGCACGCGGCTGCGGGCGAGCTATCAAGGCAATATCGTCACCTCCTATCTGATCCAGGCCAACCCGACCGTGTCGGCGGTGCAGTGCAAGGGCACGTTCGGAGCGACCTGTTCCAGCGACGGCACGACGCTCGTCCAGCCCGCCTATCGGCACACCGCCGGCATCGGCTGGCTGCTGGACAAGGGCGTGATCCAGTTCGACTGGCAGCGGATCGGCAAGGTCCGCTCTAGCGCCGCCGGATCGGCCGAGACGATCGCCGCACAGAACACCTTCGACCTGTCGGCGTCCTACGACTTCACACCCCATGTCACGATGGGCTTCGGCGTCTACAACCTGTTCGACAAGTCGCCGCCGCGTGTGTCGTCGGGCGGCGTTTTCAACACCTTCCCCGACACCTACGACATTCTCGGGCGAACGATCGGCGTCTCGCTGACCGCGCATCTGTGATCGGATAGCCCCCGATGCTGCCCTTCTCGCTCGCCGACTGGCTCGTGATCGCGGCCTATCTGCTGCTGCTGGTCGCGGGCGGGTGGTTCTTCACGCCGCGCAAGACCGCCTCGGCGCACGACTATTTCCTCGCCGGGGGCAGCGTGCCGGCGTGGCTCGCCGCGCTGTCCGTGCTGTCCGCGACGCAGTCGGCGGCGACCTTCCTCGGCGGTCCGGACTATGGCTATCACGGCGACCTCACCTATCTCGGCGGCAACATCGCCGGGCTGATCGCTGCGGTCTTCGTCGCGCATGTCATGATTCCGCGCTTCTACGCGATCCGCGCCACCACCGCCTATGAGCTGCTGACGCTGCGCTTCAGCGAGCGGGCGACGCGCTGGGCGGGCGGCATGTTCCTGGTCGGGCGCGTCTTCGCCGGGGGCGCGCGCGTCTATCTCGCCGCGATCGCGATCGCGATGGTCGTCACCGGCAGCGTCGGCGCGCAGGGCATCATACTCGCCGCGGCGGCGCTGATCGTCGCCAGCGTCGCGTTCACCTTCGTCGGCGGCCTCAAATCGGTGCTGTGGAACGACCTCATCCAGTTCGTCGTCTATATCGGCTCGGCGATCGCGGTGCTGGTGTTCCTGCGCCTGTCGATCCCCGTTTCCAATGCCGAGATCCTTCAGGCGCTCGGCGATACGCCGCAGGGCGTCGATAAGCTGCGGCTGTTCGATTTGTCGGCCGATCTGTCCAAGCCCTTCTCGATGCTGGCGATCGTCACCGGACTGACCCTCCTCTACATCGCCAATGCCGGCATGGATCAGGACACGACGCAGCGCTTGCTGTCCTGCAAGGATGCGAAGACGGGCGCGCGCAGCCTCTACCTCTCCGTGCTCGCGACGGTGCCGACGGTCGGCATGTTCATCGTCATCGGCCTGCTGCTCTACATCTTCTACGACCGCCCGGACC
>JBKBTU010000031.1:0-15919 GCA_046290715.1 Sphingomonas sp.
CTCGGCCGCTGGCTGGTGGCGGAGGCGGGCGTCTATCTGACGCGGATCGTCGATCGCAAGGAGAGCATGGGCGAGACGTTTCTGGTCACCGACGGCGGGCTCAACCACCAGCTCGCCGC
Organism: Sphingomonas sp.; assembly: GCA_046290715.1. Taxonomy (GTDB): domain Bacteria; phylum Pseudomonadota; class Alphaproteobacteria; order Sphingomonadales; family Sphingomonadaceae; genus Sphingomonas. The sequence goes on from JBKBTU010000031.1 coordinate 120, forward strand.
GTCGGGCAATTTCGGCACGGTGGTGCGGCGCAACTACCCGCTGGCGCTGGCGCGTGCGATCGGCGGCGTGGCGGACGAGGAGGTCTCGGTGGTCGGACCGCTCTGCACACCGCTCGATCGGCTGGGCGACCGCGTCGGCCTGCCGCGGGCGGAGGTGGGGGATGTGATCGCGGTGTTCCTGGCGGGTGCCTATGGCGCCAGCGCGAGTCCGGCGGCGTTCCTCGGCCATCCGCCGGCGCGGGAGGTGGTGGTGGGGTGACCCACTCAATCCGTTCGCCCTGAGCCTGTCGAAGGGCGCCTTGCCGCCAGCGCGCCGCTTGGGATGCCCCGCCCTTCGACAGGCTCAGGGCGACCGGGATCATAGCGGGCGTGATGCACTGCATAACGCTGTAACGGGTATCTGCGGTCCGATGCGCGCGCTCAGCGCACGGTGATCTCGGCGGTCAGCGTCGCTGCCGGCAGGTTGGCGGAGAGGTCCTGCACCGAGACGATCGTGTCGCGCGGCAGGTCGCCCAGGTGATAGGTGATCTCGACGCCCGTCGTGCTCTCGCCCGAGCGGCACGCGCCGGGCGTCACCGCCGCGCCGCACAGCGGGCGGGTGGTGGAGGGCGGATTGGCGACCGCGCCGTTCACGCGCAGCACGCGCGCGCGGCCGATGCCGGTCTCGCGGACGATCAGCGTGATCGGCCCGTCGTGGCGCTTCGCCGTCGCCTGCTGGTCCGGAGCGATGCGCTCGGCCTGGCTGGCGGAGGTGACCGCGACGATCCGCAGGTCGGTGAGCGGCGGGGCGGCTTGCGCCCAGGCCGGTGCGGCGGCTAGCGCGACGATCGGAAGGGCGACGATCGAAAAGACGGGTCGGATCATGCGCCTGTCCTACGACGGGACGGCGGGAGCCCCAAGCGTTCCTAACGCTATCTTCACCTCTATCAGTCCATAGCCACCGGGAAGCCCGTGCTGCGTCCTGCGCGCGGCGGGCGGTCAGGAGGAGTTTCCATGCGTTCCGGTATTTCCGTCCGTGTCCTGCTTGCCGCCGGTGCCGCCGCATCCGCGCTCGGTGGCTGTTCGAGCGGCAGCGGCCGTCCCGAACTGCCGCCCGCGACCTATGTCGCGAGCAAGGAACAGCCGGGCGAGGAATATGTCATTGGACCGCTCGACCAGCTCAACGTCTTCGTCTGGCGCAATCCCGAACTGTCGGCGAAGGTGCAGGTCCGACCCGACGGCCGCATCACCACGCCGCTGATCAACGACATGCCCGCGGTCGGCAAGACGCCCTCGATGCTGGCGGCCGACATGAAGCAGGCGCTGGGCCAGTATGTGAAGGACCCGATCGTCTCGGTCATCGTCGAGAATTTCTCGGGCACCTACAGCCAGCAGGTGCGGATCATCGGCGCGACCGAGAAGCCCGCATCGATCCCCTATCGCGCCAACATGACGCTGCTCGACGCGATGATCGCGGTCGGCGGCCTCAACCAATATGCCGCGGGCAACAAGGCCAAGCTGGTCCGGCACGATCGCGATACCGGCGAGCAGCACGAATATAAGCTGCAGATCGCCGACCTGCTCAAGAAGGGCGATTCGAGTGCGAACGTCAGCCTGCAACCGGGCGACGTGATCATCATCCCCGAATCGATGTTCTGAGGGTGACGATGTCCTGCCCTCCGTTCGCCCTGAGCCTGTCTAAGGGCATGGGTCCCACCGTGCTTCGACAGGCTCAGCACGAACGGCTGGCCCTTACCGCCATTGATGAGCGATTGACCGCATGAACGGCATCTACGACGAGGCGCGGCTGGCGCTGCACGCCATCTGGACGCGGCGCTGGCTGGCGCTGGCGGTGGCCTGGGGCGTGTGCGTGCTCGGCTGGTTCGTGGTCAGCCAGATGCCGAGCAAGTACGAATCGCGCGCCCGCGTCTTCGTGCAGATGCAGTCGATCCTGCCCGCATCGATGGATGCGCCCGCGCAGACGCAGCAGAAGGACGTCGACACGATCCGCCAGACGCTGGTCAGCGCGGTCAACCTGGAAAAGGTGGTGCGCGGCACCGACCTCGCGCAGACCGTATCGAGCGACCGCGATGTCGCCGACCGCGTCGCCGGCCTCGCCACCGCGATCAAGGTGGAGAGCCAGCAGGACAATCTGTTCCAGATCACCACTACCGCGTCCTCGCCCAAGCTCGCGCGCGCGATCACCCAGAAGCTGATCGACATCTTCATCGAACAGAATCTCGGCCGCGACCGCAGCCAGACGACGCAGAGCCTCGACTTCCTCGACAAGCGGCTGGCGGACCTGCAGAAGCGGCTGTCGGACGCCGACGCCAAGCGCTCCGATTTCCAGACCCGCTACCTCGGCGCGCTGCCGGGGACCGGCACGGTCAGCGACCGGATCGGCGCGGCGCGCAGCCAGATGGCGCAGGTCGACGGCGATCTCGCCGCCGCGCAATCGAGCCTCGCCGCGGTGCAGGGCCAGATGGCCGGTACCGCCGCGACGATCCCGGGCGCGGGCGGCGTCGCCGCAGGCCCGGCGCGCGCGGCGCTGAACGCGATCCAGGGCCAGCTCGCCGATGCGCGCGCGCGCGGCTATACCGACCAGCATCCCGACGTCATCGCATTGAAGCGGCAGCTCGCGTCCGCGCAGGCGGCCGCGAAGGGCGAGCCGCTGGGCGGCGGCACCGCCGGCACGCCCAACCCGCTCTATTTGTCGCTCCAGTCGATGGTCGCCGACAAGCAGTCGGCGGTCGCGGCGCTGCGCATGCGCAAGAGCCAGCTGCAAAGCGACCTCGACCAGCTCAACTCCAAGCTGTCGGGCGATCCGGAAGTGGCGGCGGAGCAGGGGCAGATCGACCGCGACTATCAGGTGCTGAAGGACCAGTACGACCAGCTGCTGACCCAGCGCCAGCAGATCGCGCTGCGCGGCCAGGCGCAGACGCAGACCGACAACGTCAAATTCTCGGTCATCGACCCGCCGACGATGCCGCGCGCGCCGACCGCGCCCAACCGGATGCTGCTGCTGACCGGCGTGCTGATCGTCGGGCTGGGTGCCGGCGTCGGTGCCGCCTTCGCGCTCGGCCAGCTGCGTGCGACCTTCGCCACCGGCCCGCGGCTGGAAAAGGCGACGGGCATGCCGGTGATCGGCTCGATCGGCGAGGTCGTGACGCGGCTCCAGGCGGACAGCCGTGCCAAGCGGCTGAAGCTGTTCCTGGGCGGCACCGCAGGCCTCGTCGCAGCCTATGTGCTGCTGCTCGGCGTCGAAGTGCTCCAGCGCGGCATGGCCGCGTGAGGGCGGGGGACACAGATATGATCCACAAGCCGATCCGTCGCGATTCGCTGCTCGAACGCGCCGCGCGGAGTTACGACTTCGGTGCGCAACTGCGCGCGCGGGCGCCGATCGCCGACCTGCCCGCCGACCTGCCCGACGTGCCGGCGGCGCCGGTGGCCGCGGCGCCTGTCGTCGAGCCCGAGCTCGATCCGACGTTTCTCGCCATCCCGCCCGAACTGCGCGCGCCGGTCGGGCAGGAGCTGCCCGCGTCCTTCTACGAGGCGCCCGAACTGAGCGACATCGCGGCGATCGACCGGGGCATGCTCGCCGAGGCGGGGATGATCGTGCCCGGCGCGCCGGTCGGCCCGCTCGCCGAGGAATTCCGGCTGATCAAGCGACAGCTGCTCATCACCCGCGAGCGCGTCGCGCAGCGCGGCGAGGGGGAGAAGGCGCGCACCGCCCTGGTCTGTTCGGCCCGGCCGGGCGACGGCAAGACGTTTTGCGCGGTCAATCTGGCGCTGTCGATGGCGGCCGAACGCGACACCGAGGTGCTGCTGGTCGATGCCGACTTCGCCAAGCCCGACGTGCTCGCGCAGCTGGGCCTCGCCGAACAGCCGGGCTTGCTCGATGCGCTGGCGGACGGCCAGATCGACGTCGAATCGCTCGTGATCCGCACCGACGTCGGCGGCCTGTCGATCCTGCCGGCCGGCACCAAGACCGCGACCGATACCGAGCTGCTCGCCTCGGCGCGCACCCGCGCGGTGCTGGCGCGGCTGCTCGAGGCCAATCCGCGCCGCATCGTGATCTTCGATTCGCCCCCTGCGCTCGCGGCCTCGCCGGCGGCAGTGCTGGCGATGCTGGTCGGGCAGGTCATGCTGGTGGTCCGCGCCGACAAAACGCCCGAGAGCGAGCTGCGCGAGGCAGTGCAGCGCTTGGACGGCTGCGACGAGATCGCATTGGTTCTGAACGCCGTATCGTTCGTGCCGGGGGGGCACCGCTACGGCACCTATTACGGCCAGGAGGCAGGCAAGTGATCCGGGTTCTTTCCATCGGCGTCGCGCTGGGGGCGCTGGCCGCGGGCGATGCGGCCGAGGCGCAGAGCCGGCGCGTGACGGCGACGCCGTATATCGAACTGGGGCAGGTGCTCGACGCCGACCTCAACAGCGGCGACGTGCTGACCTATTCCTCGATCGCCGCGGGCATCGACCTCGCCGCGAGCACGCCGCGGGTGACGGGACAGCTGTCGTACCGCTACGAGCGGCGCATCTCCTGGGACGACCGGATCGGCGACGACGACGTGCATTACGGCCTCGCCCGCGTCTCCGCGCAGGTCGCGCGCGGGCTGACGCTGGAGGCGGGCGGCATCGCGACGCGAACCCGTTCCGACATCCGCGGCGCGGCGCCGGGCCTGTCCGAAGGCAATGTCGACAACATCAGCCAGGTCTATGCCGTCTACGGCGGCCCCAGTTACGCGACGCATGCCGGGCCGGTGGCGATCGCGGCGAGCTATCAGGCGGGCTATACCAAGGTCGAGAGCCCGAGCTTCACCGCCGTGCCCGCCGGCCAGCCGCGGCTCGACTATTATGACGATTCGTTTGGCCAGGCGGCGGGGATCAGCGCGGGCGTGCAGCCCGGGCAGGCGCTGCCGATCGGGCTGACCGCGAGCGCCGGCTGGGAACGCGAGGACGCGGGCCAGCTCGACGGCCGCTACGAGAGCTGGCGGGTGCGCGGCGATGCGCTGGCGCCGGTCTCCGCCAATGTCGCGCTGACCGCGGGCGTCGGTTACGAGCGGATCGAGACGAGCAGCCGTTCGGCGCTGCTGACCGCGGCGGGCGCGCCGGTGGTCGACGGCAACGGTCGCTTCGTCACCGACGAGAACTCCGCCCGCCAGGTCGCCTATCGCACCGACGGCGTCTATTACGATGCCGGCGTCGTCTGGCGCCCGAACCGCCGCACCTCGGCGGAGGCGCATGTCGGCAAGCGCTACGGATCGGTGAGCTACACGGGATTGCTCACCTATCAAGCGTCCGAGCACGTCGGCGTCGCCGCCGATGTGTACGACAGCGTGACGACGTTCGGCCGCCAGCTGCGCAACGGCCTGTCGCAGCTGCCGACGAGCTTCATCGCCGCGCGCGACGCCTTCACCCAGCAGTATAACGGCTGCGTCTTCTCGACGCGCGGATCGACGCCGGGCGGGTGCCTCAACGACGTGTTCCAGTCGATCTCGACCGCGAGCTACCGCGCGCGCGGCGCCGACCTGGTGGTGTCGGTGACGCGCGGCCGGTCGAGCTACGGCGGCGGCATCGGCTATGCCAACCGCAAGCTGTTCAACCGCGACAGCGTGCCGGGCGTGACGCTGTACGGCATCGAGGACCAGAGCGCCTATGGCCAGCTGTTCTGGAACCGCACGCTGACGCCGAGCTCGACGATCGATGCCAACCTGTTCGTCAACTATTACGAATCGGGCATCGCGCAGGCGGCGGGCGTCTGGTCCTATGGCGGCACCGCGAGCTACGGCCACAGCTTCGGGCGCGTGACCACGTCCGCCAGCGCCGGGGTTTACGCGTTCGATACCGGTGACGTGGATACGACGTGGTCGGCGCAGGCGCTGCTCGCCGCGCGCTACTCCTTCTAGGGGCGTAAAGGGATGTACGAAGACCATTTCGGCCTCACCGGCCGCCCCTTCCAGCTGACGCCGGACGCGCGCTTCTGGTACGAGACCGCGACGCACCGCAAGGCCATGGCCTATCTGGGCTATGGCCTGGCGCAGGGCGAGGGCTTCGTCGTCGTCACCGGCGACATCGGCGCGGGCAAGACGACGCTGGTCGGCCACCTGACCGCCATGCTCGATCCCGCCGCGCTCAACGTCATCTCGATCGTCTCGACTGCGATCGCCGCCGACGACCTGCTGCGTATCGTCGCGACCGGGCTCGGCGTCGATCCGCAGGGGCTCGCCAAGGCGCAGCTGCTGACCGCGATCGAGCGCGGGCTCCACGCGGTGGCGCGCTCGGGCCGGCGCACGTTGCTGATCGTCGACGAGGTGCAGGCGCTGCCGACCGACTCGCTCGAAGAGCTGCGCATGCTGTCGAACTTCCAGGCGGGCGGCCATGCGCTGCTGCAGATCCTGCTGCTCGGCCAGCCCGAGTTCCGCGAGCGGCTGCACGGCTCCGAGCGGCTGGAACAGCTGCGCCAGCGCGTCGTCGCGATCCATCATCTCGAACCGATGGAGCCGCACGAGGTCGCCGATTACGTCGCGCACCGGCTGTCGGTGGTCGGCTGGCAGGGGCGGCCCGACTTCGCCGACGATGCGTTCACCGCGCTCTACCAGGGGTCGGGCGGTGTGCCGCGGCGGCTCAACCAGCTCGCCGGGCGGGTGATGCTGCACGCGGCAATCGAGGATCTGGCGCTGATCGACGGCCGCGTCGTGCGGCAGGTGCTGCGCGACCTGCATGCCGACCTGCCGATGGGCGCGGTCGAGGCGCCGTCGCGGCCGCAGCCGCGAGCGGTCGTATCCGAGCCGGCACCGGCCGAACCGCCGGCCCCGGTCGATGCCGCCGAGGATGACCGGCCGGTCCGCAGCTTCATCCCGCGCACGCCGCAATGGCTGGAGCCGGCACCCGAGCCCGTCGCCCAGGCGGAGCCGGAACCCGAACCGATCACCGAGGCGGCGCCCGAACCCGATCCCGCGCCCGTCGAGGCCGAAGTGGAAGCACCGGTCGAACCCGAGCCGGCTGCGCGTGCGATCGGCGAGGAGCGCATCGCCGCACTGGAAGCGCGCATCGCCGAACAGGAAGCGGCGCTGCATCGCGTGCTGACGCTGCTCGTCGAATGGGTCGAGGCGGACCGCGGCGAGGCGGCAGCCGCCGCAGCAGCGGTGGTCGCGGGAGCGGTCGAAATCCGCCAGGACCACGTTCCGATCCGCGCACCGGCGGCCTGGGACCATGCAGCCTAGCGGCCGATGCAATCACGGGATCCGTTCGTGCTGAGTTTGTCGAAGCACGGGTGGCATGCAAGCCCTTCGACAAGGTCAGGGCGAACGGTGGGTGTGGATCAATCGTATGGCGACAAAGTCTAGCCCCGTGCTCAACGGCCTGTCGGTCGACGTCGAGGAATGGTTTCAGGTCGGCGCGTTTGAGCGCACGATCGCCAAGGCCGATTGGGACACACTGGCCAGCCGCGTCGAGGCGAACACCGGGGCGGTGCTCGACCTGTTCGCGGAGAGCGGGGTCAAGGCGACCTTCTTCACGCTCGGCTGGGTGGCGGAGCGCCATCCCCGGCTGATCCGCCGCATCGCCGAGGCGGGCCACGAAGTCGCCAGCCACGGCTGGGATCACCAGCGCGTCTTCACGATGGACGCCCCCGCATTCCGTGCCGACCTCATCCGCGCGCGCACCGCGCTGGAGGATGCGAGCGGGCAGCGGGTGACGGGCTATCGCGCGCCGAGCTTCTCGATCGACACGCGCAACCTGTGGGCGTTCAGCGAACTCGCCGAGGCGGGCTATGCGTATTCGTCGAGCGTCGCGCCGGTCGCGCACGACCATTACGGCTGGCGCGACGCACCGCGCTACGCCTTCCGGCCGCTCAAGGACTCGCCGCTCGTCGAGCTGCCGGTCACGGTGGCCAGGATCCGCGGACGGCATCTGGCGACGGGTGGCGGCTTCTTCCGGATGCTGCCCGCGGCGCTCACCGATTTCGCGGTGCGCCAGGTCAATGCTGAGGGGCATGGCGGCATCTTCTACTTCCACCCCTGGGAGATCGACCCCGGCCAGCCCCGCGTCGCGGACGCGCCGTTGCGCTCGCGGGTGCGTCATTATGCGCGGCTGGGGGCGATGGCGGGCAAGCTGCGCGGGCTGATCCGCCGCCACGACTGGGGCCGGGTCGACGCAGTGGTGGCGCGCGAGGCGGCGGCGCTGTCGTGACGATGCCGCTGCTGGAGACGCCGCTGGGCGTCCGCGAGGCGAATCTGTCCGACGTCGCCGAAAGCGGCGCGATCGACGCCTTCGTGCGGGGCCTGCCGGGTGCGACGCCGTTCCACCTCACCGCCTGGAGCCGCGCGGTCGAACGCGGCTGCGGCCAGCGTGCGCGCTACCTCGTCGCGCATCGTGCCGGCGGCGAGATCGCCGGCGTGCTGCCGCTGACGGAGATGCGTTCTCCGCTGTTCGGCAAGGCGCTGGTGTCGACCGGGTTCGGTGTCGACGGCGGCGTGCTGGGCGAGGGCGTCGAGTCGCTCGCCTCCGCCGCCTGGGAGCTTGCGGGACGGCTCGGCTGCCCCGGCGTCGAGTTGCGCGGCGGCCCGGCGCCGGTGGGGTGGGAGGTGGACGACACCGCCTACCTCGGCTTCGCGCGCGACCTCGCCGCGGACGAGGCGGCGGAGTTGCTCGCGATCCCGCGCAAGCAGCGCGCGGAGGTGCGCCGCGCACTCGGCCTCGACCTCGAGGTGGTGACGGGCGGCGCGGCGCTGCTCGGCGAGCATTACCGCGTCTATGCCGAGTCGGTGCGCAACCTCGGTACGCCGGTCTTCCCCGCGCGGCTGTTTCGCAGCGTGCTGGCGGCGATGGACGCGGACGTGCTGACCGTGCGCCATCACGGCCGCGCCGTGGCGAGCGTGCTCAGCCTCTATTTCGACGGCACCGTCTTCCCCTATTGGGGCGGCGGCACGGCGGCGGCGAGGGGCCTTCGCGCCAACGACCGGATGTACTTCGCGCTGATGAACCATGCGCGGACGCGGGGTTGCACGCGGTTCGATTTCGGCCGCTCCAAGACCGGGACGGGCGCGGCGGCGTTCAAGAAGAACTGGGGCTTCCCGGCCGAACCGCGCAGCTATGCCAAGCGCAGCGCGGGGGCGGCGCGCGAGGTCAATCCGCTCAATCCCAAATATGCGCTGATGGTGCGCACGTGGCAGAAGCTGCCGCTGCCGCTCGCCAACGCGATCGGCCCGTGGATCGCGCGCGGCCTCGGTTGATGGACCTCCTGTTCCTCGCGCATCGGGCGCCGTTCCCGCCGGATCGCGGCGACAAGATCCGCAGCTATCACGTGCTGCGCTATCTCGCGGCGCGGGCGCGGGTCCATCTGGTCGCGTTCGGCGAGACCGAAGCCGATTTCGCGCCGCCGGCGGACCTTGCCGAGATGCTGGCGAGCGTCACGCTGCTCCGCCGGAGCAAGCCGCAGGCGCTGGCCGCGGTCGAGGCGCTGGCGAAGGGGCTGCCGGTCTCGCTCACCGCTTTCGCCTCGCCCGCGATGGTCCGCGCGGTGGCGGCGCGGCGGTGCGACGCGGTCTACTGCTTTTCGGGGCAGATGGCGCAATATCTGCCGGCCGGCGCGCCGGCGGTGATGGATTTCGTCGATGTCGATTCGGCCAAGTTCGCAGGGTTCGCCGCGGACGGGGCGGCGCCGATTCGCTGGATGATGCGGCGCGAGGCGCGGCTGCTCGGCGCGTTCGAGCGGCGGGTCGCGCGAGATGTGCGTGCTAGCCTGTTCGTCAGCGAGGCGGAGGCGGCGCTGTTCCGTGCCGGCGGTGGCAGCGGGCGGATCGAGGCGGTGGAGAACGGCATCGACGCCGCGGCGTTCGATCCCGCGTTGCTGGCCAAAGGTGGCCAAGACCCTTCCGTCACCCCGGACGTGTTCCGGGGTCCACCCCTCCGCGCAGGACAGGACAAGACCCTCAGTCCTTTACGCTCGCCGCACGGTGGACCCTGGAACACGTCCGGGGTGACGGGGGATGTGGGGCAGCAGTCCAGCGGCCCCCTGATCGTCTTCACCGGGCAGATGGATTACCGCCCCAATGTCGAGGCGGTGGCCTGGTTCGCCGGCGAGGTGCTGCCGCGCCTGCGCGCGACGCACCCGGGCGTGCGGTTCGCGATCGTCGGGCGGGCGCCGACGGCGGCGGTCCGCGCGCTGGCCGGCGACGCCGTGATCGTCACCGGCGCGGTCGACGATGTGCGGCCTTGGCTGGCGGCGGCGGCCGTGTGCGTCGCGCCGCTCCGCCTCGCGCGCGGCATCCAGAACAAGGTGCTGGAGGCGATGGCGATGGCGCGGCCGGTGGTCGCTTCGCCCGCCGCGGCGGAGGGGATCGATCATCGCGGCACGTTGCGCGTCGCCGACGGCGCGGCCGATCAGGCGGCGGCGATCGGCGCGTTGCTCGACGATCCGTCCGCGGCGGCGGCGCTCGGCGCGGCGGCGCGGGCGCAGGTGCTCGCCCGCTACGACTGGAATGCGCGGCTGGCGCCGCTCGACGCATTGTTCGGCCTGTCGGCATGACGGCGCGCTGGCGGCGGCATTGCGTCGGCCTGGCGCTCGCCTGGGCGGCGATACTGCTGCTGCTGTGGGCCGACGTCGTGCGGCTGGTGACGATCTGGTGGACCAGCACCACCTTCGGCCATTGTCTCTTCATCGGCCCGGTGATCGCCTGGCTGGTGTGGCAGCGCCGCCGCGAGCTCGCCGCGCTCGATCCCGTCGCTTGGTGGCCGGGGCTGGGCCTCGTCGCGCTGGGCGGCATCGGCTGGCTGATGGGCGATGCGGGTTCGGTCAGCTTCGCGCGGCAATTGGGTCTCGTGGTGATGCTGCAGGGCGCGGTCGTGACGCTGCTCGGGCCGCAGGTCGCGCGCGGGCTGCTGTTTCCGCTCGCCTATGCGTTCTTCCTCGTGCCGTTCGGCGAGGCGCTCGAACCGCCGCTGCAGGCGGTGACGGTGCGCATCGTCATGCCGCTGCTCCACCTGTTCGGCGTGCCGGCGACGTCGAACGGCGTGCTGATCCATGCCGGGCGGTACTGGTTCGAGGTGGCGGAGGCGTGTTCGGGCGCCAAGTTCGTGATCGCGATGCTCGCCTTCGGCGTGCTCGTCGCGGCGACCTGCTTCGCCACGTGGCGACGGCGTGCCTGGTTCATGGTCGCGGCGCTGTTGGTACCGGTGATCGCCAACGGCCTGCGCGCGTTCGGGACGATCTATGCCGCGCATCTGACCAGCGTCGAGGCGGCGACCGGCTTCGACCATATCGTCTATGGCTGGATCTTCTTCGGGCTGGTGATGGCGGCGGTGCTGGCGATCGGCTGGCGCTGGTTCGACCGCGCGCCCGATGCGCCCGCGTTCGACCCCGCCGCGCTGCCCGCACCCGGACAGGGGCGCATCGGCTTGCCGCTCGGCGTGCTCGCGACCGTCGCCGTGGCGGCGGCGTGGCCGGCGTGGAGCGCGGCCATCGCGCAGCGGGCGACGCCACTGCCCGAACGCATCGACCTGCCGCAGGTCGCCGGCTGGCGGCGCGTGCCGCTCGGCACCGCGGCGCCGTGGCAGCCCTATTATCCCGGTGCCGACCACGTGCTGTTCGGCCGCTATGCGCGCGGCGACGGGGCGGCGGTCGACCTGGCGGTCGCGGTGTTCGGGTCGCAGGGGGAAGGGCACAAGATCGGCGCGTTCGGCACCGGCGTCATCCGCGAGGAGGACCGCTGGGTGCGCATCGCGGACCTGCCGCCGATCGCCGGCGGCGCAGCGCTGCGCATGACCGCGCCCGGCGCGAACGGGACCCCGGTGGAGCGGATCGTCGCGACATGGTACGCCGTCGGCGACAGGGTGACGGCGGACGAGCGCGTGGTGAAGATCGAGACGATGAAGGCGAAGCTGCTGGGCGGGCCGCAGCGAGCAGTGGCGATTCATCTGTCGGCGGAGGTCGCGCCCGGGCAGGATGCGGCGGCGGCGATCGCGGCCTTTGCCGCGGCGCTCGGGCCGGCGGCGCAATGGGGTGATCGCATCGCGGGGCCACGCTGATGTGCGGCATCGCCGGGATCTTCCATCCCGCCACGCCCAAGCCGGTCGACCCGGCGCGCATCGCGGCGATGATCGCCGCGCAGGCGCATCGCGGGCCGGACGGGGAGGGGATCTGGACCGCACCGGGCGTCGGGCTGGGTCACCGGCGCCTGTCGATCATCGATCTCGCCGGATCGCCGCAGCCGATGCAGTCGGGCGCGCTCACCGTCACCTATAACGGCGAGATCTACAATTTCGCCGAATTGCGCGCCGAGCTCGAGCTGAAGGGCGCGCGCTTCGCGACCGGCGGCGATACCGAGGTGCTGCTGCACGGCTGGCGCGCCTGGGGGCCGGCGATGCTGGAACGCCTCAACGGCATGTTCGCCTTCGCGCTGCACGATGCCGATGCCGGGACGCTGTTCCTGGCACGCGACCGGATGGGGGTGAAGCCGCTCCATTACGTCGAACTTTCTGACGGCAGCCTCGCCTTCGCCTCCGAATTGAAGGGCCTGCTCGCGCATCCGCTGCTGCGCCGCGTGCCGGACGTGACCGCGATCGAGGACTACCTCGCCTTCGGCTACGTCCCCGACGATGCCTGCCTGGTCGCGGGCGTGCGCAAGCTGCCGGCGGGGCATTTTCTGCTGGTGCGGCGCTGGCAGGAGATGCCGCGACCGCGGCAATGGTGGGACGTGAGCTTCGCCGACCGCGCGAGCGGATCGGCGGGTGCGCTGGGCGAGGAATTGCTCGCACGGATGCGGGACGGGGTGCGCAGCCGGATGGTCGCGGACGTGCCGCTCGGCGCCTTCCTGTCGGGCGGGGTCGACAGTTCGGCGGTGGTCGCGCTGATGGCGGAGGCGAGCAAGGCAGCGGTCAGGACCTGCACGATCGGCTTCGACGAGGCGGGCCACGACGAGCGCGCGCATGCCGAGGCGGTCGCGCGCCGCTTCGCGACCGATCATCATGCGCAGGTGGTCCGGCCCGACGATTTCGCGTTGATCGACACGCTCGTCCATCACTTCGACGAACCCTTCGCCGACGGCAGCGCGCTCGCGACGTACCAGGTGGCAGCGCTCGCCCGGCAGAGCGTCACCGTCGCGCTGTCCGGCGACGGCGCCGACGAGGCGCTCGCCGGCTATCGCCGCTACCGCTTCCAGGCCGCCGAGGAGCGGGTGCGCGGGTTGGTCCCGGCGCGCTGGCGCGGGCCCGCCTTCGGCGCGCTCGGCCGCTGGTACCCCAAGGCGGACTGGGCGCCGCGGCCGCTGCGGGCCAAGGCGACGCTACTCGCGCTCGCCAGCGAGGGCGACGAGGCCTATGCGCGCAGCGTCGGCGTCACCACGCCTGCATGGCGCGCGCGGCTGCTCAGCGCGGAGGCGCGGCGGGCGTTGGGCGGCCACCGTGCCGAGGATCGCTACGTCGCGGCGATGCGCGCGGCGCCGGCGCGCGACGCGCTCGACCGCGCGCAATATGCCGACATCAAGATCTGGCTGCCCGGCGACATCCTGACCAAGGTCGACCGTACCAGCATGGCGGTGAGCCTGGAGGCGCGCGAGCCGCTGCTCGACCACCGGCTGATCGAATTCTGCGCGACGCTGCCCGCAGGCCTGCGGCTGCGGCGCGGCACGGGCAAATGGCTGATGAAGCGCAGCCTCGAACGCTATCTGCCGCGCGACATCCTCTACCGCCCCAAGATGGGGTTCGTGACGCCGATCAGCGCGTGGTTCCGCGGGCCGCTCGCGGCGACCGCGCAGGGCCTCGCGACATCGCGCCTGCTCGGCGACAGCGGTTGGTTCGACATGGCCGCCGTCGCACGCCTCGCCGACGAGCATCGCAGCGGCCGCAGCGACCATGGCCGCACCCTGTGGCAGCTGCTGATGCTGGAGCGGAGCGCGAAGCGGCTGTTCGGTTGAGCGAATCGTGCGGTGTCACGCCAGTGTCACCAAACCCTAACCGGGCGTTTACCCTGATACCATAGCCCCGCGCATCATGATCCGGCACGTCGATCTGCTCTGCGAAACCTCGCCTGCGACCATCACCCGCGGGGAACCGGACTGCCTTGCCGCGACGGCATCGCTGTCCGACGCGATCCAGCGGTTTCGTCAGGCCCCGGATCTGCGGCTGCTCGCCATCGTCGACGAACGCCGCCGCCCGCTCGGCGTGATCCGCGAGGTCGACGTGCGCAGCGTGCTGTTCAACCCGTTCGGCCACGCGCTGATGCAGAACCCGAGCTTCGGCCGATCGATGGCCGGGCTGATCCGGCCGTGCGGGACGGCGGAGGCGGACCTGTCGGAGGACGACCTGCTCGCCGCCTATCTCCGATCGCCCGAGGGTGGTCTGGTACTGACCCGCGGCGGGATGTTCCATGCGGTAATGGACGCGCTGGCGTTCGAAAGGCTGTCCGCCGAGCGCCGCGTACAAGCCGCGGAGGAGGCGCAGGCGCGGGCGACCAGGATCGACGCCGCCGGTCAGGCCTTCACCGCCGATGTCGCAGCCCTTGCCGCGGATCTCGGCCACATGGCCGACCGCATCGGCGCCATGGCAGGGTCGCTCGTCACCCACGCCGAGGCGTCCCGCGACGATGCCGTCTCCGTCGCCGGAGCCACGGGGCAGATGGTGCAGGCGCTCGACGACCTCGCCGGATCCGGACGGTCGCTGTCGCAGGCGCTGGACGGCATCGCCGACGATACCGCCGCCGCCAGCGCGATGCGCAACGATGCGCGTGCGGCGATGCGTTCTGCCGGAGAACAGGTCGCCAAGCTCGTCGCGAGCGCCGCCGCCGTCGACGACATGCTGCGTCTGATCCGCGGCATCGCCGGTCAGACCAACCTGCTGGCGCTCAACGCCGGAATCGAGGCGGCGCGCACCGGCGAGGTGGGTCGCGGCTTCGCCGTGGTGGCGGGCGAGGTCAAGGCGCTCGCGACGCAGACCGGTGCGGCCGCTGGCGACAGCGCGACCCGCGTCGCCGACATGCACCGCCTCCTCGCCGAGGTCGTCAGAGGCCATGCGGTCCTCGACACCGCCATGGCGCAGATCGCCAATACCGGCTCGTCGATCGAACAGGCGATCGCCCGACAGAGCGGGACGACACGCCGGATCGCGGCCAGCGTCGAACATTCGGTCGAGGCCGGCGACGACATCGACGCGCGCACGCGCGCGATCAGCGCCCAGTCCGCCGCGCTGGGTGCGGAAGCGGCTGCGCTGGAAACCGTTTCGCGGGCGCTGGCGGCCGCGACGACCCGCCTGAACGCCCGCGCCGGCGCGTTCGTGGCGCTGGTCGGCGCGATCTGACGATCGATGGGGAACCGCCGCGCGGGCGTGAACTGACGCCTCGAGCCGCTCCGACCGCTTTCCGGATCGCGTGATGCCGCCCTTGCTGCCATGGGCGCGGCGCTCGCGGGACCGCCCCGTTCGCCAGGCTCAGCGTCGACGGATCAGCTGCGGCGCTCGATGCTCTAACGCAGTTTGGCGATCGAAAGGCCGTCGGCCTTGGCGCGATCCTTGGTCGATTCCTCGCTGCGCTTCAGTGCCTTGGCGATGGCTTTGAGCGCCATTCCCTTTTTGGCCAGCGTGTGCAGCTTCTGGATTTCGTCGGCGGTCCAAGGCTGGCGGTGGCGCTCGAACGCGTCTCCCTTGGCCATCAGAACACCGCCATCGCGGCGTGGAGGGTGAGCGCGGCGAGCGCGAGCGTGGAAGCGAGGAACAGCATGAAGCGGTGCAATACCCGGTTCGTCGTCGCCTGTACCAGCGAATGTGCGACGCGCAGGGCCACATAGACCCAGGCGATCGCGGCGTTGATGCCGTCGCCGGTGCCGCTCAGC
>JBKBTU010000319.1:0-2433 GCA_046290715.1 Sphingomonas sp.
ATCAAAATGGCCGCGCCCTTCTCTCGAAGGACATGAGCGTGGCGATACTGGGCATGGGCAGTGACGAAGCGGCCAAAAGGCTGATCCTCACTGATCACCAGCCGGGTCGTGCTGGCGCCGACCGCGGCCATGATGCGCGCACCCGCGCCGGCCAATTGACGCGCGAGGGGGCCATCGCGGCGCGCGCCGAGGATGACGATGCGTTCTCCCCTCAGCGCGCCGTCCGACGCGGGTGGCGGCGCCTTGGCGCGAGGCGGGTTGCTGGGGGCGAGCCAGCCGGCAAGGTCCATGCCGGTATGCTCCATGGCGCGCACGATCACCATGCCGGCCGCGCGCGCATCGCTCAACGCGTCGTGATGCTTGTGCGGCAGGTCGAGGAAGCGCGTGAGCGCGTTGAGCCGATGGCTTGGCAGATCGGGCCATGCCTTTTTCGCCACGCGCACGCTATCCAGCCAAGTCGCCGCGATCGGGTCGCACCGATGGAGCAGACAGGCGGCGGCCAGCGCGCCCTTGTCGAACAGCGAATGGGCGACGGTGATCCGGCCGGACAGGTGGCCCGCGATGATCGCATGAACATCGGCGAAGGTGGGCGCACCCGTCACATGATCGGCGGTGATTCCGTGGATGCGCGTGTTGAACGTCGAGAAGCGATCGCAGGGATCGAGCAGCGTCTCATAGGCGAAGGTCTCGCGACCGTCCCTGAAGCCGACGATCCCGATCTGGCAGATGCTGCTGACCTGCGAGCAGGAGGTCTCCACGTCGACGACGACGAAATCGGGTGCGTCGATGCCGCCGGCCCGCTCCGCCACGGGTCTGCCCGTCACGCCGGTCATCGCGTGTCGGCCAGGCTGCGGAAGGTAATCGACCAGCGCGGGCGTTCCATCGGTGCGATGCTATGCTCCCATTCATATCGCGCCGGACCGGTCATGTGATAGCCGCCGCGCGGGTCGAGCGGCACCGATACGCGGTCGAACCCATCGCCGCGCCGGCGCCGGAAGCGCATGGTGGCCGGCTCGCCGAGCGACAGGCCGACGACATGGCCGTAGATCGGTCGGTCGCGATGCCAGCCGATCCCCGCGCCCGGATCGTAGCGGATCAGCAACGCTTGGATCAGCGCTGCCGGTGCCATCCCGGCGAACTCAGCCGCGCGGTCGCGGATAGGGAGCAGCCAGTCCGGCATCGGCGGGGCGTCCTTGGGGCGGCCCACCTCGAAATCGTAGCTCCAGCCGAACGAGGTTGTCAGCCGCTTGCCTGTCCAGCCCTGGAACCGGAACGGCGCCAGGTCGGTGGCATCGATCCGGTCGATCAGCAGGCGCTCCTCCTCCCCGCTGATCAGCGACGCTCGTTGTGCGAGACCCGGCAGCAACGGCGTGTCGAACAGATCCAGCATCAAGCCGCCGCCTCAACGAAGATCGGCAATTCGTCGGCGGCCTCGGTCGTCACCTCGGCGAAGTTGGACACGGTCACGCCGACCAGCCGAATACCCTTCTGCGTCGGCAGCACCGAGCGGATCAGCGCCGGCGCGGCGCTGTGCAGCGCCGGGCGGCTGGCGACCGCCAAAGGCTGGCTGCGGCGCCGGGTGATCTGGTGGAAGTCGGCGTATTTCACCTTCACCGTCACGGTCCGGCCGAACGCCTGCCGGCTCTCGCACCACGCCCACACGTCGTCCGCCATCCTGAGCACGCCCGCCTCGATCTCCGCCGCCTCTGTCAGGTCACGGTCGAACGTGGTCTCCGAACCGGACGATTTTCGCAGCCGGTTGGGATTGACCGGGCGATCGTCCTGCCCCCGCGCGATGGCGTGATACCATTCGGCGGCGCTGCCGAAATGCTGCTGCAGGAACGCCAGCGACTTGGCCTTGAGGTCGGCGCCCGTCTCGATCCCCAGCTGCTTCATCTTCTCCGCGGTCACCGGCCCGACCCCGTGGAAGCGGCTGACCGGCAGCGTCTCGACCCAGGTGGCGCCCATCTCCGGCGTCACCGCGAATTGGCCATTGGGCTTGCGATGATCGGAGGCGAGCTTGGCGAGGAACTTGTTGTACGAAACACCCGCCGACGCAGTCAGCCCGGTCTCAGCCAGGATGTCCGCGCGGATCGCCTTGGCGGTCAGCCAGGCGGTGTCCAGTCCGCGCTTGTTCGCGGTGACGTCGAGATACCCCTCGTCGAGCGACAGTGGCTGGATCAGGTCGGTGTAGCGCGCGAACACCTCATGGATCTGGCGCGATACGTCGCGATACACCTCGAAGCGCGGCGGCACGAAGACGAGATCTGGGCAGCGGCGCAGCGCGGTGACCGAGGGCAGCGCCGAGCGAACGCCGAACGCCCTGGCCTCGTAGCTCGCCGCGGCGACGACGCCGCGGGCGGCGGCATGGCCGACCGCAACCGGCTTGCCGCGCAACGAGGGATCGTCGCGCTGCTCCACCGACGCGAAGAA
>JBKBTU010000320.1:0-2424 GCA_046290715.1 Sphingomonas sp.
CGCATCGGCCTTCGGCGCCCCCTGCCCCGTTCGCAGCGTTTCCTGATGCCGGGCTTCCTTCAGCCGCTCATCGAGCGCGGAAAGCCGCGGATCTTCCGCGCTGGTGAAGTCTCGTCCGGTATCGTCGTCCGCCACGCGCGCACCCTCGCCTGTATGTTCCAGCCGGGGGAGAAAGCGCGCAGGGCGACCGATCCCGCCAAGGCGTGGCCCGTTTAGGTAAGGGGTGCCGGGGTGTCAACCGGTGAGAATCAGCTGTACTTCGTCATCCCGGCGTTCGCCGGGATGACGACCGAACTACTTACACCGCCCGTCGAGTTCCGGCGTGCCGGTATTCTCCTTCCACTGGCCCGACGGCGTCTTGTACATCTCGCCGACCGGCACGCGCGCGACGAGGTTGCAGCCGGTGGTGAAGGCGAATTGCTCGACGGTCGATCCGCTCGCCTGGGCGCTCTGGGTATAGGCCGCCTTGCGCTTGATGTTGATGTCGCGCACCAGCGCCTGCACCGAGGCGCCGCCGCTCACCACGCCGAGATAGCCGTCGGGCTGTTCGCCGACCTGCTTCGCCTCGCGCGCCGCCGCATAGGCGGGATCGCGCTGTGCCACGGCCGCAGCCGACAGGCCGGTGAGAGCCACCGCGCCGGCAACCATCAAAAGACCCGTCTTCATATCAGAATATCCCCGGATTCTGCTGGATCAGCGACTTCGCCTCGCCATCGAGACGATAGACCACTTCCTGCGTCACGCTGATGTTGAGGTTGATCTGGATCGGCTTGTCGGGCGCGGACACGTTGATGCACCCCGCCGATGCCGCCGCCAGACCGATCCCGATCGTCCCTCGTATCGCCCGCAATGTCGTGATTCGCTCCACCATCTTCAATCCTGTTTCGGTCATGGCACGGTTCCGCTTGCGGGAGGCTGAATGGGCGGCGTCGCGGGCGCCCGCTGCTGCTGCTGCTGCTGCTGCTGGCGTTGGAGCAGCGCGGGCAGGTTGCGCTGGATCAGCCGGCTGGGATCGTAGAAGGACTGCGCCGAATCGAGCAGCCCTCTGAACGGCGCCTGGATGCGCACGTTGAAGACGAACGGCAGCCTCTGGAGGCGGCGGATGATGAAGTTGCTCTTCGCCCCCTGCCCCTGCGTCACCCCGGCGAAGCGGACGTCGGTGATCATCTCGCCGGCGAGCGGTCCGTTCATCGCGATGGTCAGGTTGCGATAGCGCAGCGACTTCAGCGCCTGGAACGCGATATTGCCCCACAGGCCGAGGTCCTTCTGCGTCAGGTCGCCGACATAGGCGAGGCTGCCGCCGCCCGGCCGCACGACGAGCGAGCCGTTCTCGATCCGCCCGCCCGCGATGTCGAAGACCATCGGCAGTTCGCCGTCGAAGACGCCCGTCGCATCGAGGTTCTTGAAATCGAACTGCTGGAGGAACTGGTCCGCCTTCACGCCTTCGAGCCGGAAGGTCATCCGCCGCGAGCCGGCATCCGCGAAGTCGAGCGTCGTCGGCAGCAGGGTCATCTTGCCACCCGCGAACGGCCAAACGCCGCTGTCGATCTGCACGCGCGTGTCGGGCAGCAATTGGTAGACGATCGTGCCGTCGTTCACCGCGACGCCGGGATTGACCGTCTTGATCGTCGCGACCTGCGCCGGCGCGCTGGCGAGGCTGAGCAGATCGGTGAAGCGGAGCGTCGTCGTGATCCCGCTGACCGGGCCGAAGGCGGCGGCGAGCGCGGCGTCCTTGGTCGCGAAGGTGCCGGTCGAGGTCACGCCCTCGGCGCTCCAGCCGATGTGCCCCTCGCCGGTGACCTTGGCCTCCACCTCCGCGACGACGCCGAAGGTCAGGCGGGTGAGGAGATCGGGCTGGAACCCCTTGGTGAAGGTGATGCCCGGCACCGCGATATCGGCGGTGCCGCGGCCGCTCGCGAGCGCGTGAGCCAGCGTCACGTCGGCGACCTTCACGCTTTTGGTCGGCTCGTACAGCGTGCCCGCCGCACGGATCGCGCCATCGGCGAGGTCGAGCGTCACCCCGCGCGCGTCCATCGGGTTGAAGCGCGGCGACGGCGCGGCATCGCTGACCGTCATCGCGCCGGTGAGGTGGAGCGCACCGCCCCTCAGCGACCAGTCGCCGGCCGCCGCCCCGAGCAGCAGCGGCACGTTCGCGATCTGCCCCGCACCGCCGGTGAAGCGGCCCTCGACCGCGCCGCCCGCGACCCGGCCGGTTAGCTGGCCGAGATCGATCCGCGTCACCCGCTCCGGGCTGCCCAGCCGCGTCGCGACGCCGTCGACCACGAAGCCGCCGTCCGCGATCCGGACCTGCGCGCCGGTCGCCGCCACCGCCAGCGGCGTCTGCCCCAGCCGCCCGGCGAGCCGCAGCGCCTTCTGGCGCAGGTCGATCGGCGCCAGCGGGTGGTTCTGCAGCACGCGCATGAC
>JBKBTU010000321.1:0-2417 GCA_046290715.1 Sphingomonas sp.
GAAGCGGGCGGACACGTCCTGGATCACCACCACCAGGCAGGCGGGCTCGCCGTCGTCCTGGTCGTTGAGCACGAGGCTGCGCACCTGATGCACCCAGCGCGGCTGGTCCTCGCCCGCCACGGTCACCTCGACGACGACCTCCGAGAAGGCATCGCCGGCGACGACGCGCTCGATCGGATAATCGTCCGCCTCGACGCGATGGTTGTTGCGATAGCGCAGCTGGAAGCGTGCGCGATATTCATCGACGGTCGCGCCCAATTCGGCGAGCGAGGCGACGCCGTGCATCGCCAAGGCGGCATCGTTCGCCCAGAGCAGGCTCTGGTCGGGGTCGATCAGGATCACGCCCTCGTCCAGGCCGACGATGATCTGGCGCAGATGGCGCAGATCCGCCGTTTCCCTGAGGGTCTTGAACGATGCCGCCGTCATCGGATCGCTCAGGCGCGACGCCCGTGGACGAACCAGGCGAGCGCATAGCCGCCGAGCGCCGCCGCGACCGCCCACAGCGCGGGGCTGTCCTGCACCGTCTGCGCCGCCGCCTTGCCGCCCCGCTGCGCGCCGTCGGCGACCCGCTCGCCGGCGGATTTCAGTCGATCCCGCGCCTCGTCGGCGAGATCGGGGGCGCTGTCGATCGCGTCCTCGACGATCGAGCGGGCGCGACCATAGGTGTGCTGCGCACCGCCGGCGACCTGGTCGACGACGCCGGCGACCGTCCAGTCGCGGCTGTCGACGGCGTCGCCGATCGCCTTTTCGACCTTGCCGCCGACATAGCGGGCGCCGCCCTGGAATTCGTCCTTGTTCATCGTCTTGCCTTTCGTGAATGAGAGATGCGCGCCGCGATCACGGCACGACGCCGCAGCCGGCGGCCGCCTTGCCGACCGCCAGTGCGATGGCGGGGTCCTTGAGCTGGCCCGCGACGCGCAGCAGGTCGCCGACGGTCAGCCGGCCGGGATCGGTATCGCCCTGGCGATACGCCGCGGCGGCGCGCCCGAGTTGCTGGAGCTGGCCGAGCGACAGGTCGCCCTGCAGACGGGTGCCGACGCAATCGGCGCGGCCTTCGTCCAGACCGTAGCGCTGGAGCCCGGTCGAGATCCGCGTCGCCGGTTCGGCGCAGGCGAGCAGGGTCGTGGCGCCGACAAGCGCGATGGCCAGCGATTTCATGATCGATCCTCCGCACGCCGGCACCGCAGGGAGCGGCCGGTCCGGACGCATCAACACATGTTAAGGCATCGCGTTCCTGGTATTCTTGCGCTGTGCGTTAGTCGCGATCTACCAAAGAGGGGTATTGGAGCGTGACGACGTGACACCAAACCGTTCGTGCTGAGCCCGTCGAAGCACCGGTGAGACCTAGGCCCGTCGACACGCTCGGGGCGAACGGTGCGTGCTGGTCACCGTGGCATCATCACGCTCTGGCGCCCGCGGGACGGCGTTTATTGCGCCTCGCGGTGGTTCGTGACGGCGCCGTAGATCGGCCGGTCGCTGGTCGCGAGCCCGTCGCCGGCCTGCCCGTCCATGTCGAACACGGTGACCCGATTGGCACCGCGCCGCAGCCACGGGGCCGGGGTGTAGAGCGTGTAGACCGGGCCGATCGACCAGAAGCGGCCGAGATTGCGGTCGCCGATCCACGCCTGTCCCTTGTGGAGCCCGCGGAGATCGAGATAGGTATCGGCGGGCCGGTCGACGGTCAGCGCGCGCTCGTAGAAACACGGCCCGGTGCAGGGCGCGGACGTCATCTTCAGCCGAGACAGATCGTCCATTGGCAGGCGGAACATGCTCCAGCCCTCCAGCGGCCGCCCCGCTAGCGTGACCGCGCCGGTCAGGCCCGCCTGCTCGGTACGGATCGCGCGCGAATAGTTGATGCGGCCGGTATTCTCGACGAGGATGTCGAGCGTCGCCGGTGCGGAGCGCGGCGGCAGGTCGATCGCCTCCTGCGCGAGGCGGCGGTCGAGCGTGCCGACCGGCCGCTGGTCGAGATAGACGCGCGCGTAGCTGTGCAGGCCGGCGAGCCTCAGCGTCCCGCCCGCCCCGGCCGGAAGCGTCGCGCGGTAGAGGACGTAGCCGTAATTCTGGCCGAGTTCTTCGAAGGTCAGCGGCTGCCGGGCACGGACCGGCGCGGGCAGGTTGCGCCACAGCGACGCGCTGCGCCGGACCGCCGAGACCGGGAAGGTGGCGGCGACGCTGGCGGCGGGCGTCGGCGCCGCCGGCTTGCCGGTCGCCGCGGCGATCGCGGCGGCGATCAGCGCATATTTGGCGCGGGGATTGCCCGCCTCGTCGAGCGGCGCATCATAGTCGTAGCTGGTCGTGTCCGGGTGATAATCGGTACCGCTGTGCGAATCCGCGCCGTTCATCCAGCCGAAGCTGGTGCCGCCATGAACCATGTAGAGCGAGACCGAATAGCCGCGCGCGAGCAGGAAGCGCAG
>JBKBTU010000322.1:0-2020 GCA_046290715.1 Sphingomonas sp.
CAGAATAGGCTGAGTGGGCGGCCGGGTGGGGGTGACGGCCGGCACCGCTTCCACGCAAGTGGATAAGACTCTAGGTGGGGCGCATGACCGCCACCACGCTTATCGATCGCGCGATCGTCCGCCTGTCCGGAGACGATGTGCGCGGCTTCCTGCAAGGCCTCGTCACCAACGATGTCGCCGGCACGCTGCCGGTCTGGGCGGGGCTGTTGACGCCGCAAGGCAAGGCGCTGTTCGATTTCATCGTCTGGCCTGACGGGCCGGATCTGCTGCTCGATTGCGAAGCGGCGCAGGCGGATGCGCTCGTGCGCCGCCTCGCCCTCTATCGATTGCGCCGGCCGATCGCCATCGCCGTCGATCCGGCGCTGGCGGTGCATTGGGCGTCAGACGGGGCGCAGGGCGTCGCCGACCCCCGCCTGGCCGCGCTGGGCCGCCGCTGGATCGCGCCGCCGTCCGGTCCCGCCGCGGGTTGGCTGGCGCACCGGCTGGCGCTCGGGGTCACCGAAGGCGTAGCCGAACTCGGCAGCGGCGAGACGCTCTGGCTGGAATGCAACGCGCGCGAACTCAGCGGGGTGAGCTTCACCAAGGGCTGCTACATCGGCCAGGAAAATACCGCGCGCATGCACCATCGCGCCAAGGTCAACCGGCGGCTGGTGGTCGCGCCGCTCGCCGAAGCGGGAGAGCGAACCCGCGCCAGCTATCCGGAGCTCGGCCTGATGGTCGAGCATCGACGGGTGGAAGCGCTGGGCGACGCGCTGCGCCCGGCGTGGCTGATCGAGGCGACGGACGCGGTTCAGCGACCCACGGCGGAATAGGCGAAGCCCAGCGCCTCGACCTCGTCGCGGCGATAGACGTTGCGCAGATCGACCATGACCGGCGTCGCCATCGCGCCCTTGAGCTTGGCGAGGTCGAGCGCGCGGAACGCATCCCATTCGGTGACGATGACCACCGCGTCCGCCCCGTCCGCCGCCTCATAGGCATCGCGGCAATAGGTGAGGTCCGGCATCGCGCGGCGGGCGGCCTCCATCCCCTCGGGATCGTTCGCGCGTACCGTTACCCCGGCGTCGGCGAGCGCCTGCGCGATCGCGATCGAGGGTGCGTCGCGCATGTCGTCGGTGTTCGGCTTGAAGGTGAGGCCGAGCAGCGCGACGGTCTTGCCCCGCGCCTCGCCCGCGCCGGTCTCGCCGAGCGCGTGCAGCACCTTGCGGCCCATCGCCCGCTTGCGGCTGTCGTTCACCTTCACCACCGCTTCGACGATGTGCACCGGGCTCTCGAAATCCTCCGCCGTCTTGAGCAGCGCCAACGTGTCCTTGGGGAAGCACGAGCCGCCATAGCCTGGCCCGGCGTGGAGGAATTTGGACCCGATGCGGTTGTCGAGACCGATGCCGCGGCTGACGTCCTGCACGTTGGCGCCCACCGCCTCGCACAGGTCGGCGATCTCGTTGATGAAGGTGATCTTGGTCGCGAGGAAGGCGTTCGCGGCATATTTGATGAGTTCGGACGTCCGCCGCCCGGTGAACAGGATCGGCGATTCATTGAGGTAGAGCGGGCGGTAGACGCCGCGCATCACCCGCCGCGCGTCTTCGTCGTCGGTACCGATGACGATCCGGTCGGGCCGCTTGAAGTCGCCGATCGCAGCCCCCTCGCGCAGGAACTCGGGATTGGAGACGACCTGGACGTTCACGTCGGGGCGCTTTTCGCGCAGGATCGCCTCGACCTTGTCGCCGGTGCCCACCGGAACGGTGGATTTGGTGACCACCACCGTCGGCCCGGTGACCGCCGCGGCGATCTCCTCGGTCGCGGCGAACACGTAGCTGAGGTCGGCGTGGCCATCCCCCCGGCGCGAGGGCGTGCCGACCGCGATGAAGATCGCGTCGACGCCTGCGACCGATGCCGCGAGATCGGTGGTGAAGGTCAGCCGTCCTGCCGCGACGTTGGTCGCGACCAGGGCTTCCAGCCCCGGTTCGTAGATCGGCATCCGCCCCGCCTCGAGGGCTGCGATCTTGCTTTCGTCCTTGTCGAC
>JBKBTU010000322.1:2030-2414 GCA_046290715.1 Sphingomonas sp.
TCGGCGAAGCAGGCCCCGGACACCAGGCCGACGTAACCCGAACCGATCATCGTGATGCGCATCGATACCTCATCGCGGATAGAAGCCTTGCCCCGAAGCGGCGCTCTCTAACTCAACAGCCGGCGAATGCCAGCATTGCCTCGCGGCGTTTGCGTGTCGGAACCGCCCCGTCTTGCGCCGGTATGGATCGGTCCGTCATTACCCTGGAGCAGAATCGGGACGAATGGCTGCAGGCCGAAACGCGCGTTCGTCGCTAGGTCGGATGGACATTCGCCCGCTGCCTCCATCGCCTCCGACGCCAACCTCCCGCGGCGGGGCAGGACGACCACGATCACCGAGCGTGGATGTCGATCGGTCCGAGCATACATGCGCGTACCTGAAAGC
>JBKBTU010000323.1:0-2413 GCA_046290715.1 Sphingomonas sp.
TCGCGGGTCGGCGGCAAGGCGGGCGGACGCTCGCCCGGCGCGGCGGGCATCGGAAAGACGCTGAGCGCGCGGTCGCCCTCCGTCTCGAAATCGACCTGGAGGCCGATCGACGGCTCGCCGCGCTGCGCCCAGTCTTCCGGCGTGAAGCGGTAGCGGCGACCGTCATCGCCCGCGACCATCCCCTCGCCGGTCCGCGTATCCACTCCCAGCACCTGTCCGCGCATGCCTGCTCCCCATTCGAACGGCGCGCATCATCGCCATCCGCGGCCCCGGCGCAAGGCCCGACGCAGCGCGATCACTCCGCCGCCATGCGCTCCGTCAGCCGCGCCAGCGCGGTCAGCGCCGCGACGTGCGCGGCGAACGCCTTGCGCCCGGCGCGGGTCGCCGACGCCCAGGTGCGCACCCGTCCGTCGCTCGGACTCTTGCGCAAGGCCACGTAGCCGGCTTCGACGAGCGCGCTCAGATGCTTGGACAGGACGGAATCGCTGACCCCCGTCGTTTCGCGCAGCAAAGCGAACTCGGCATCCTGCACTTCGGTCAGCACCGCCATGATCTGGAGCCGCGCCGGCGGATGGATGGCCGCGTCGAAACCGGTCACGCGATCGCGCCCAGCATCTCGCGCCGGAACACGCGGCACCACCAGACGCTGCCGCCATAGGCCAGCGCAGTAGCGAGGACGCCGAGCGGCACCGGCGCCCAGCCGATCCCGCGATCGAGCGCCAGCCACAGGCCGAGGACGTACAGCGGCAGCGTCGCAAGCATCAATGCCGCGGTGATCCAGCGCGTCTTGCCGGCGCGATAGCCGTTGATGAACATGCCCATCCGCCGCCGATCCCACCGGATGATCCACGCGACCGATGCGAAAATGCCGACGAGCACGACGAAGCGGAACGGCAGCGGCACCGCCGGGCTGGCGACGAGCGCCCCCATCAGCGCCGCGAACGCGGCATGACGCGCCGGCGGCACGTCCGACGCGGCGGCGAGCTTCACCCGCGATTGTTCGATGAACGCCAACGCCTGAGCGGCGGCTTCGCTAGTCTGGTCCACGACGGCACTCCCTTTCCGATATGGAAAGACAGTGCCGTCGACTTTCCAACCCGTCAAGTCGATTCTTTCCGGATTGGAAAGACTACTCGCCCGCGAACACGCCCTTCAGCTTGGCGAAGAAGCCCTGGCTTGCCGGGCATTCGTCGCCCGTTTCCGTTTCGCGGAACAGCTCGAGCAGTTCGCGCTGGCGGGTGGTCAGCCTGGTCGGCGTCTCGACATCGATCTGGATGACGAGGTCGCCATGCCCCCGCCCCTGCAACACCGGCATGCCTGCGCCGCGCTGGCGCAATTGCTTGCCCGACTGGATGCCGGCGGGGATCTTCACCTCGTGCGTGCGCCCGTCGAGCCCCGGGATCGACAGCGCCCCGCCCAAAGCGGCGGTGGTGAAGCTGATCGGAGCCCGCGCGAACAGCGTCGTGCCTTCGCGCTCGAAGATCGCGTGCCGCTTGATGTGGAGAAAGATGTAGAGGTCGCCCGCCGGCGCGCCGCGCGGCCCCGCCTCGCCCTCGCCGGACAGGCGGATGCGCGTGCCTTCGTCCACGCCGGGGGGGACGTTGACGGCGAGCGTCTTGGTCTTGTCGATGCGCCCGTCGCCGCGGCAGTCGGGGCACGGGTCGGCGATGATCTCGCCCGCGCCCTGGCAGACCGGGCATGCACGCTCGACCACGAAGAAGCCCTGCTGCGCGCGCACCTTGCCATGACCGTTACACTGGCGGCAGGTCGAGGCGTGCGTGCCGGGCTTGGCACCCGAGCCGTGGCAGGTGTCGCATTGCGCGGAGACGTCGACGGTAATCTCGGTCGCCTTGCCGTGGAACGCCTCCTCGAGGCTGACTTCCATGTCGTAGCGCAGGTCGGCGCCGCGCCGCTGCTGCTGGCGCCCGCCGCCGCGGCCGCCGTTCATGAACTCACCGAATACCGATTCGAAGATGTCGGAGAAGCCGCCGAAATCCTGCGGCCCCGCGCCGCCGCCGCCATTCTGGAAGGCGGCATGGCCGTAGCGATCGTAGGCGGCGCGCTTCTGCGGGTCCTTCAGGACCTCATACGCCTCGCTGACCGCCTTGAACTTGGCTTCGCTGTCCTTGCACCCGGCGTTCTTGTCCGGATGGTATTTCATCGCAAGCTTGCGGTACGCGGACTTCAGCGTCGCCCCGTCCGCATCGCGCTCGCATTCGAGCAGCTCGTAATAGTCGACTGTGGTGCTCATGCCGGCTCCCAGCGCCTCGCACCGTCATGCCAGCGGAGGCTGGCATCTCCCGCCTCACGGGCACGTCGCCCTTGAGGAGAAAGACCCCAGCCTGCGGGAACCCAGCGAAGTGATACTTCGCTGGGACCCTGACTGGGGTGACGGTTGAAGAGCGACATTGCT
>JBKBTU010000324.1:0-2400 GCA_046290715.1 Sphingomonas sp.
AGCTGGGCGGCGGCATCCGCAACCGCGAGAGCGTCGAACGCTGGTTCGATCTCGGCGTCGCGCGGGTCGTGATCGGCACCGCGGCGCTGGAGAATCCCGACTTCGTCCGCGGCGCCGCACGCGACTTCCCCGGCGGCATCGTCGTCGCGGTCGACGCCAAGGACGGCATGGTCGCGACCAAGGGCTGGGCGGACGTCTCGACGACCAGCGTCATCGACCTCGCCCGTCGCTTCGAGGATGCCGGCGTCGCCGCGCTCCTCTTCACCGACGTCGGCCGCGACGGCCTGCTCAAGGGCTGCAACGTCGATGCGACCGTCGATCTCGCGCGCGCGGTGTCGATCCCGGTAATCGCCAGCGGAGGCGTCAAGGGCATCGACGACATCCATATGCTCGCAATCCACGCGCGAGACGGCATCGAGGGCGTCATCACCGGCCGCGCGCTGTACGACGGCCGCCTCGACCTCGCCGCCGCACTCGCCGTAGCGGCCGGCGCATGAGCCCCGCGGTCGTCGCGGTGCTGGGCGACGCCTTGGTCGCAGGTTACGTCCCCATCCTGCGTCGGCAGGTTCGTGAAGGCGTCCTCGACGTGCCGGCAGGCGGCGTTATCCCTATCACCGTTCGCCGTGAAGAACACCCTGTCGCATTCATGCTCTGTATCGGTGGCATCATCGCGTTGCTCGCGCTGATCGTGCTCGGCAGCATCGGTCTTCTACTGAAAGCCTACGCATGACCGTCCGCGCGCGCGTGATCCCGTGTCTCGACGTGGCGAACGGCCGCGTCGTGAAGGGCGTCAACTTCGTCGAGTTGCGCGATGCCGGCGACCCGGTCGAACAGGCACGCGCCTATGACGCCGCCGGGGCGGACGAGCTGTGCTTCCTCGACATCACCGCATCCCACGAAGACCGCGGCACCATCCTCGACGTCGTCCGCCGCACCGCCGCGGTGTGCTTCATGCCGCTGACCGTCGGCGGCGGCGTGCGCACCGCGGACGATGCCCGCGCGCTGCTGCTCGCCGGCGCCGACAAGGTCGCGGTCAACTCCGCCGCGGTCGCCCGGCCCGAGGTCGTATCCGACATCGCCGAGCGCTTCGGCAGCCAATGCTGCGTCGCCTCGGTGGACGCACGCCGGGTGGGTGACCGCTGGGAGGTCTTCACCCATGGCGGCCGCCGCCCGACCGGCATCGATGCGATTGAACACGCGCTCCGCCTCGCCGAGCTCGGCGCGGGCGAACTGCTCGTCACCTCGATGGACCGCGACGGCACGCGATCGGGCTACGATCTCGACCTCGTCCGCGCGATCGCCGACCGGGTAAGTGTGCCGGTCGTCGCGAGCGGCGGCGTTGGCGGCCTCCCCGACCTCGTCGCCGGCATCCGCGACGGCCACGCGAGCGCGGTGCTCGCCGCCTCGATCTTCCATTTTGGCGAGGCGAGCATCGCCGATGCGCACGCCGCGCTGGCGGAGGCGGGGATCCCGGTGCGCAAGGCGATGGCGACCGGTTAGCGCTTCACTAAGGCTTTGGCGGCACAATAGGCGGCCATGTATCGCATCGACTTCCGCCACGACCTCAATCTCCTCGATATCCGCTGGACCGGATTGTTCGACGGGCCGAGCGTCGATGCCTATGCCGACGAACTCGTCCGCCGCTTCCGCGAGGAGGGCTTCGCACCCGGCTATCGCCTGCTGATGGACATGAGCGCCTCCGGCGTCCAGCCGGTCGATGCCGCGTCGGCGATCAACCGGCGGCTCGGCAGCTTCCACCGCGCGAGCAGGATCGCGATCGTCACCGCCAGCGCGATCACGCGGCTGCAGGTGCGGCGGTTCATGACGCAACCCTATCTGCGCATCTTCACCAGCGCGGACGAGGCGCGCGACTGGCTGGCCGCGGCATGATTCCCCTGCTCTCGGTCGCCGGCGGCCATTCGGGCGTGGTCCATCGCAAGAGCGGGCCCGAACTCTCCGACATCGCCTTGTTCGTGGTGGCCGCGCTTGGGGTCTGGCTGGTTCGGCGCGCGATGCGCAGGCGTTTCGCAAACAAGGATTGACCCCTCCCCCTTTGCCGCGCCAAGCGGAGGGCATGGACCCGCTCGACCGCTTGGAAGCCACCATCCGCGCCCGCCGCGACGCCGCCGAACCCGGCCGGTCGTACGTCGCGAGCCTGTTCGCCAAGGGCCGCCCCAAGATCGCGCAGAAGGTCGGCGAGGAAGCGACCGAGACGGTCATCGCCGCGCTCGCCGAACCCGAAAAGCTCGCGTCCGAGGCGGCCGACCTCGTCTTCCACCTGCTCGTATTGCTCGCCGATGCGGGATTGGGCCTCGACGACGTCCGCACCGAACTCGCCCGGCGCGAGGGCGTGTCGGGCCATGACGAAAAAGCCGCGCGCTGACAGGAGCCGAGCCCATG
>JBKBTU010000325.1:0-2393 GCA_046290715.1 Sphingomonas sp.
AGGCCGATGAAGCTCAGGACCACGATCAACTGCTTGTGCTCGAACCGGGTGCCGGTGCCGTCGGCGAAGGCGAAGACGCCACCCAGCGATACGAGCGCGATCCCCGTCATATGCTTGAAGAAGTCGTAGGAGCGCGCGAACGGCGCGTCGCCTTCCGGCGCATCCGCATCGTCGATCATGCGGCATCCTCCTCTGGCGGCATGTTGTGGCCGAGCAGGCGGAGCACGTCCTCCGCCGCCTTCACCAGATTGGTGCCGGGGCCGAAGATCGCCTGCACCCCGGCGTCGCGCAGCGCCTGATAGTCCTGCGCGGGGATGACGCCGCCGGCGATCACCTTGATATCGGCGCGGCCTGCGTCCTTCAGATGGCCGATCAGTTCGGGGATCAGCGTCTTGTGGCCGGCGGCGAGGCTGGAGGCGCCGACCACGTCGACGTCCTTCTCGAGCGCCAGCACCGCCGCTTCCTTCGGCGTCTGGAACAGCGGGCCGGGGACGACGTCGAACCCCAGGTCGCCGAACATGCTGCTGACGAGATTGGCGCCGCGATCGTGGCCGTCCTGGCCCATCTTGGCGACGAGCATGCGCGGCTTGCGCCCGAGCCGCCGCCCGGTGGCGGTGACACCGTCGGTGAGCCGCGCCCAGCGCGCGTCGTCGGCATAGGCACCGCCGTAGATGCCGCTGACCGGGGTCGGCTGCGTGCCGAAGCGGCCGAAGACGTCCTCCATGGCGCTGCTGATCTCGCCGAGCGTCGCGCGGGCGCGAGCGGCTTCGACGGCAAGGGCGAGGAGGTTGTCCTTGCCCCGCGCGCCTTCACGCAGGGCATCGAGCGCCGCCCGGCACGCCGCTTCGTCGCGGGTCGCCTTGACGCGCTCGATGCGGCGGATCTGCGCCTCTCGCACCGCGACGTTATCGACGTCGAGGATATCGATCGGGTCTTCGTCCGCCTTGCGGTATGTGTTGACGCCGACGATCACGTCCTCGCCGCGGTCGACGCGCGCGGCCCTTGCGGCCGACGCCTCCTCGATCATCGCCTTGGGCCAGCCCGCCGCGACTGCCTTCGCCATGCCGCCTTCGGCCTGCACGCGCTCGATGATCTCCCACGCGCCGTCGACGAGGCTCTGCGTCAGGCTCTCGACGTAATAGCTGCCGCCGAGCGGATCGACGACCTTGGTCATCCCCGTCTCTTCCTGCAGTACGATCTGCGTGTTGCGCGCGATGCGGGCGGAGAAGTCGGTCGGCAGCGCGATCGCCTCGTCGAGCGCGTTGGTGTGGAGCGACTGGGTGCCCCCCAGCATCGCCGCCATCGCCTCGATCGTCGTGCGCATGACGTTGTTGTACGGGTCCTGCTCGGTCAGCGAGACGCCCGAGGTCTGGCAATGCGTGCGCAGCATCTTGCTGCGTTCGTCCTTCGCGCCCAGCTGCGTCATCGCGCGATGCCAGAGCACGCGCGCGGCGCGCAGCTTGGCGACCTCCATGAAGAAGTTCATGCCGATCGCGAAGAAGAACGACAGGCGCCCGGCGAATTTATCGATGTCGAGGCCCGATGCGACGCCGTATTTCACATATTCCATGCCATCGGCGATGGTGAAGGCGAGCTCGTGGAGCTGCGTCGCCCCCGCCTCCTGCATGTGGTAGCCGCTGATCGAGATGCTGTTGAACTTCGGCATCTCGGCGCTGGTGTAGGCGAAGATGTCCGAGATGATCCGCATGCTCGGTTCGGGCGGGTAGATGTAGGTGTTGCGGACCATGAACTCCTTGAGGATGTCGTTCTGGATGGTCCCGTCGAGCAGCTTCCGGTCGACGCCCTGTTCCTCGCCGGCGACGATGAAGAAGGCGAGGATCGGGATCACCGCGCCGTTCATCGTCATGCTGACGCTCATCTGGTCGAGCGGGATGCCGTCGAACAGGATCTTCATGTCCTCGACGCTGTCGATCGCGACGCCCGCCTTGCCGACGTCGCCGGTGACGCGCGGATGGTCGCTATCGTAGCCGCGGTGGGTGGCGAGGTCGAAGGCGACGCTGAGGCCCTTCTGCCCCGCGGCGAGGTTGCGGCGGTAGAAGGCGTTCGATTCCTCGGCGGTCGAGAAGCCGGCGTATTGGCGGATCGTCCACGGCCGGCCGGCGTACATCGACGCGCGGACGCCGCGGGTGAAGGGCGCGAAGCCGGGCAGGCCGGGGTCTTGCCGCACATCCTCGGCGGTATAGAGCGGCTTGACCGGGATCCCCTCGGGCGTGTGCCAGGTCAGGTCCTTGCCCTTCACCTCCTTCGCGGCGGCGGCCTGCCAGTCGGCGAGCGTAGGCTGCGGAGTCGGTTCGGGAGTCGCGGGCGCCGTGGGCGCCGCGCCCCGGTCCGCGCCGGGGTTGGTGGCAATTATAGCCAAGCGGCGGCGCCCA
>JBKBTU010000326.1:0-2393 GCA_046290715.1 Sphingomonas sp.
GTCACCCCGACCTTCTCGGGTCCGAGGTCCGCAAGGGCTGGCCGGAGGTCGCCGACTTCAACGACAACGTCATGAAGGTCGGGCTCGCCGGCGGCACGCTCCATTATCACGACCAGGAGCTGACGCTGCACCGGCACGGCCGGCCGGAACAGGTCTGGATGGACCTCGATTATTCGCCCGTGCTCGACGAGACGGGCGCGCCGCGCGGCGTGATCTGCGTCCTCGCGGAGACGACCGAGCGGGTGGCGATGGAGCGGCGGACCGCATTCCTGCTGTCGCTGTCGGACGCGCTGCGCCCGCTCGACACGCCGCTCGCCATCACCAGCCTGGCCGCCGAGCGGCTTGCCGAACGGCTGGGCGCGAACCGCGTCTTCTATGCCGAGATCGCCAGCGGCCAGATGACCGTCGCCTGCGATTGCACCCGCGGCGTCCCGTCGATCGCCGGCGAACATTCGCTCGCGGCCTTCGGTCCCGATCTGCTCGGCGCCTATCGCATCGGCACCCCGGTCGTGGTGCGCGACGTGGCGAGCGATCCGCGGCTCGGGGACGAGGCGCGGGAGGGGCTCGTTTCGCGCCACGTCGGTGCGTTCGTCGACGTCATCCTGTTCGAGGAGGCGCAATGGGTCGGGCTGCTCGCCGTCCAGTCGGCGACACCGCGGTTCTGGACGCCGGCGGAGGAGAGCCTGGTCCAGGAAGTCGGCGAGCGGGTGAAGGTGGCGGTCGAGCGAGCCCGCGCCGCGGAGGGGCTGCGCCGGCTCAACGAAACGCTGGAGGAACAGGTAGCGCTGCGCTCGGCGGAGCGCGACCGCCTGTGGAACCTGTCGCAGGACATGCTGGCGCGGGCCGATTACGGCGGCATGATGTCGGCGGTCAGCCCCGCCTGGACGCGCGTGCTCGGCTGGAGCGACGGCGAACTGCTGTCGCGCGGCTATGCGAGCTTCATGCACCCCGAGGACGAGGGGCACACGCTTCAGGCGATCGCGCGCATGGCGGAGACGCGCCAGCCGATGCGCTTCGAGAACCGCATCGCGACGCGTGAGGGGGACTGGAAGCACATCGAGTGGACGGTGGCGCCCGAGGCGGACGGCGTGAACTTCGTCGCCGTCGGCCGCGACCTGTCCGACAGCAAGGCGCGCGAGGCCGATCTGGAGGTTGCGCGCGAGGCGCTGCGGCAGAGCCAAAAGATGGAGGCGATGGGCAGCCTGACCGGTGGCGTCGCGCATGACTTCAACAACTTGCTGACCCCGATCATCGGCTCGCTCGATATGCTGGTGCGCAAGGGCATCGGCAGTGAGCGCGAGAAGCGGCTGATCGAGGGCGCGCTGCAATCCGCCGAACGGGCCAAGACGCTGGTCCAGCGCCTGCTCGCATTCGCGCGCCGCCAGCCGCTGCAACCCACCGCGGTCGACGTGGGCCGGGTGGTCGACAGCATGACCGACCTGATCGTGTCGACGCTGGGACCGACGATCGACATCCGCGTCGACTGCGACGATCTGCCGCCGGCGCGGGCCGACCTCAACCAGCTCGAGATGGCATTGCTCAACCTTGCGGTGAACGCGCGCGACGCGATGCCCGAGGGCGGCGTGCTGACGATCGCCGCGCGCAGCGAGACGGTGCGCGAGCGCGGCGGCCACCGCGCCGGCGCGGGCCTGCCGCGCGGCCGCTACGTACGGCTGAGCGTCGGCGACACCGGCGTCGGCATGGACGCGGACACGCTGCGCCGCGCCGTCGAGCCGTTCTTCTCGACCAAGGGCGTCGGCAAGGGCACGGGCCTTGGCCTGTCGATGGTCCATGGCCTCGCAGCGCAGCTCGGCGGCGGCCTGACGATCGAGAGCGAGCCCGGTCGTGGCACGACGATCAGCCTGTGGTTGCCGATTAGCGATGCCGCGATCGCGAGCGAGGATCGGCCGGTCGAGGCGGCCGCGGCGAGGCGCGGGCTCGGCACGGCGCTGCTGATCGACGACGAGGAACTGGTCCGGATGAGCACTGCCGACATGCTCGCCGACCTCAGCTACGACGTGGTCGAGGCGGGATCGGCGGAAGAGGCGCTGCGGCTGATGCGCGACGGACTGAGGCCAGACGTGCTCGTCACCGACCATCTGATGCCGGGGATGAGCGGCGCGCAGCTCGCCCGCGAACTGCGGACGACGCGGCCCGAGCTGCCGGTACTGATCGTCTCGGGCTATGCGGAGGAGGAGGGGATCGATCCCGACATCCCGCGCCTCACCAAGCCGTTCCGCAACGCCGAACTCGCCGCGAGCCTTTCGGCATTGGCCTCGCCACCACTCGCCGGCTAATCCGCCCGCGGCACATCAAGCTCTGCATACCACCCGGCATAAGGCGTGTTGCGTGCCATCTTGCGATTGAGGTCGGGCGATCCGTCGCTCCACCAC
>JBKBTU010000327.1:0-2370 GCA_046290715.1 Sphingomonas sp.
TCCTAGCGCGGAAGGTTCGGCACCAGCACGCCGTTGACGACGTGGATCACGCCGTTGACCTGCGCGACGTCGGCCGCCTCGACATAGCTGCGGTTGCCGGTGACGCTGGTCAGCGTGATGACGTCGCCCGTCATCGTCGCGGTGAGCGGTTGGCCGCCGAGCGTGGTCAGGATCGCCCGGCCGCCGCCGGCGCGGATGCGCTGGCTCAAGGCCTCGGTGGTCACGGTGCCCGGTACGATGTGGTAGCGCAGCAAGGCAACGAGGGCGGTGCGGTTCTCCGGCGCGAGCAGGTCACGGGCGATGCCGGGGGCGAGGTGCGTAAAGGCGGCGTCCGTCGGCGCGAAGAGCGTGTAGGGGCCGGGGCCCGCGAGCAGCGCGTCGAGTTCGGCCGTGCGCAGCTCGGCGGCCAGCGTACCGAATCCGGGCGTTGCGGCGATCGACGCGGCGATCGTCGCCTCCGATTCGATCCGCGACGGGTCTACCGCCACCGGTGCGGCAGCGACCACCGCCGGCGGCGCCACCACCGGCGCGGTGGCGGGTGGCACGCAGCCGGCGAGCAGGGCTGCGGCGAGCGGAGCGGCCCGCAGCAGCGTGCGAAGCTAAGCGATCGATCGTGCATCAGCGTGCCTCCGCCAGCGCTGCGGCGAGCAGCTGGAAATCCTTTTCGCGCGGGCTCGCGCGGCGCCAGACGAGCGCGATCCGCCGCATCGCATTGTCGGCGTCGAGCGGCCGCGCGACGATGTCGGTATGGTCGAGGATGCCGGCCTTCAGCGCCATCTCCGGCAGCATGGTGAGGCCGAGGCCATTGTCGACCATCTGGACGATCGTGTGCAGCGAGGTGCCGAGCATCGTCGCCTCCGCGCGCAGCTCCGGCCGGTTGCAGGCGGACAGCGCATGATCCTTCAGGCAATGCCCGTCCTCGAGCAGCAGCAGCCGCGTCTCGTCGATCAGCGATGCGGGGATCGCGGGCGGGTCGCCCGGCAGGTCCTGCGGCAGATAGGCGACGAACAGCCGGTCGTCGAACAAGGTCTCCACCGCGACGTCGCCGCAGGCGAAGGGCAGGGCGAGCAGCACGCAATCGGTGCGACCGTTGTGCAGCCCTTCGCAGGCGGCGGCGGACGGCTCCTCGCGCAGGAACAGCTTGAGGTCCGGATAGTCGCGCCGCAGCCGCGGCAGGATGTGCGGCAGCATGAACGGCGCGATCGTCGGGATGACGCTCATCCGCATGTCGCCCGACAGCGGCCGGCCGGCGGCGCGCGCGATGTCGCCCAATTCCTCCGCCTCGCGCAGCACGCGGCGCGCCTTGTCCGCGATCCGGTCGCCCAAGGGCGTGAAGCGGACGACGCGGCGGGTGCGCTCGACGAGCGTGACGCCGATCAGCGTCTCCAGCTCGCGCAGGCCCGCCGACAGCGTCGACTGGGTGACGAAACAGGCTTCGGCCGCGCGGCCGAAATGGCCGGCATCTTTCAGGGCAACGAGATATTGCAGCTGCTTGAGCGTCGGGAGGTAGGTCGCTGCCATGGCCCGCGAGATAGAGGGGCGGGGCGGGGGACGCCACCCCTTCTTGACCCTCCCCTGCGGAGGAGGGGAGGATCAAGAAGGACGTTACTCCGCCGCCTGCTCCCAGTCGTGCGTCTCTTCCGCGGGCAGGCGGATGAGGTGATCGAACGCCGCCAGCGCCGCCTTCGAGCCTTCGCCCATCGCGATGACGATCTGCTTGAACGGCACCGTCGTCGCGTCACCGGCGGCGAAGATGCCGGCGCGCGAGGTGTGGCCGCGGTCGTCGACCTCGATCTCGCCGCGCGGGCTCAGCGCCACGGTACCCGCCAGCCATTCGGTGTTCGGCACCAGCCCGATCTGGACGAAGATCCCCTCCAGCTCGACGCGATGCAGCGTGTCGTGGTGGCGGTCGCGATAGGAGAGCGCGGTGACGCGCTCGCCGTCGCCATGCACTTCGGTGGTGAGCGCGGAGGTGATGATCCGGACGTTGGGCAGGCTGGCGAGCTTGCGCTGAAGCACCGCGTCGGCGCGCAGTTCCGCGTCATATTCGATCAGCGTGACGTGCGCGACGATGCCGGCGAGGTCGATCGCCGCCTCGACGCCCGAATTGCCGCCGCCGATCACCGCGACGCGCTTGCCCTTGAACAGCGGACCGTCGCAATGCGGGCAATAGGCCACGCCCTTGTTGCGATAGGCATCCTCGCCCGGCACGTTCATCGTCCGCCAGCGCGCGCCGGTCGACAGGATCACCGTGCGGGCCTTCAGCGAAGCGCCGTTCTCCAGCACGACCTCGTGCAGGCCACCCTCGGCGTCGGACGGGATCAGCCGCTCGGCGCGCTGCAGGTTCATGATGTCGACGTCATATTCGCG
>JBKBTU010000328.1:0-2355 GCA_046290715.1 Sphingomonas sp.
CGTCGCATGTCCCCTCGAGCGGCTGCCCGTCCGCCTGCGCGACGTCGAGCAGGCGGGCGCCCTCGCCCCCCGACGCCTCGCGCAGCGAACCGTCGGCGCCGATGAAGCGCACGCGGATCACGCCACCCCCTGCCGCGCCGCGGCGGCGACGATCGCCGCCAGCCCCTCGCGCAGTTCCGATTCGTGCGTGTAGCGGCCGAAGCCGAGCCGGATGCTCGACCGCGCCTGCGCCTCGGTGAGGCCGATCGCGCGCAGCACGTGGCTCGACCGGCCCGATCCGCTCGCGCATGCCGACCCCGCCGAAAAGGCGATGTCGCGGCAGTCGGACATCAGCCGGGCGACGTCGAGCCCGTCGCGCCGCACGTTGCAATTGCCGTGATAGCGCCGCTCGACCGACCCGTTGATCGTCCAGCCGGCCAACGTCTCGCGCGCGATCCGCCACAGCGCCTCGACGTGCGACGCGTCCTCGTCCGCGGAATCGCGCATCAGCGCGGCGGCCGCGCCGAACCCCGCGCACAGCGCCGGCGACAGCGTACCGGATCGCCCCGCCGCCTCCTGCCCGCCGCCATGGATCAGCGGTGCGAGCCGCACGCCCTCGCGGATCCACAGGCCCCCGACGCCTTTCGGCCCGTGCAGCTTGTGCGCCGACACCGCGACCAGATCGCAGGTCGCCGGCACGGCAACCCGGCCATAGCCCTGCACCGCATCGCACAGCATCAGCGCGCCCGCGTCATGCGCCAGCTCGGCCAGCGCCGCGATCGGCTGGATCGCGCCGATCTCGTTGTTGACCAGCATCGCCGCAACGAGACCCGTCCCCGGCCGGATCGCCGCCGCCGCTTGGTCGAGATCGACCAGCCCGTCCGCCGCGACCGGCAGCACCGTCACAGGCCGCCCGCGCGCCGCCTCCGCCGCGACGGTGTCGAGCACCGCGGCATGTTCGGTGGCGAGCGTGACGATCGGCCCCTGCGTCCCCTTGATCGCCCAGTTCAGCGCCTCGGTCGCGCCGCTGGTGAAGGCGAAGCTGCCGGTGGCGGCGGGGCCGATCCCCAGTATCGCCTCGCGCGCCACCTCCACCGCAGCCTTCGCTGCACGGCCTGGGCGATGCGCCGAATGCGGGTTGGCGTGCTGTGATTCGAGCCAAGGCAGCATCGCCGCCAGCGCCTCGGGCGCGAGCGGTGTCGTCGCCTGATAATCGAGGTAGATCATGCC
Source organism: Sphingomonas sp. (assembly GCA_046290715.1). Classification (GTDB taxonomy): domain Bacteria; phylum Pseudomonadota; class Alphaproteobacteria; order Sphingomonadales; family Sphingomonadaceae; genus Sphingomonas. Next base: position 1,210 of record JBKBTU010000328.1, read on the forward strand.
GCGCGCCGCACCTGCTTCGCCATCGCGCGCCATGCGGCGATGAACGCGTCGACTTCGCCCTCCGCGGTGCTGCGGCCGAAGCTCACCCGGATCACCTCGCGCCCGGCTCCCTCGTCCCAGCCCATCGCGGCGAGCACGTGGCTGGGCTTCATGCTGCCGCTCGAGCACGCGCTGCCCGCCGAGATCGCGAAGCCCGCGCCGTCGAGCAGGATCAGTTGCGCCGCGGCGGGCGTCCCGCGCAGCCGATACGACCCGATCGCCGAATGCCGGGGGCTGCCGTCCGCGACCACCTCGCCGCCCGAACGCCGGATCGCATCGTCGAGCCGCGCGCGCAGGCCGGCGTGATCCGGCTCCGGCTCCGCCAGCGCCGCGGCATAGCCGAGCGCGCCCGGCAGGTTCTCGGTCCCCGGCCGGTAGCCGCGCTCCTGCCCGCCGCTCGGATGCAGCAGGCCGAGGTCGCGGACCAGCAGCGCGCCGACGCCGGGCGGACCGCCGCGCTTGTGCGCCGACAGCGCGACCATGTCCGCCAGCCCGGCAAGCTCCGACGACGCCGGCATCTGCGCGGCATCGACCAGCAGGCGCGCGCCGGCGGCCTGCACCACCTCGGCGATCGCTGTCAGCGGCTGTCGTACCCCCGTCTCGCTGTTCGCCCATTGCACGCAGACCAGCGCCGGCGCCTCGTCGAGCAGCATCGCCAGCGCGGCCAGGTCGACCAGTCCCTCCGCACCCACCGGCACCACCGCCGCACCGGCGCCGGCACGCATCACCGCATCATGCTCGACCGCGGTGATCAGCCGCCGCGGCAGCGTCGTGCGGCCGAGCGCGATCCCCAGCGATTCGCTCGCGCCGCTGGTCAGGATCGTCTCGCCGCTCCAACCATAGGCCTTGGCGATCGCGCGCCGCGCCTCCTCCAGTGCCGCCCGCGCGGCGCGCCCCTCGCGATGCGGCGACGACGGATTGGCCCACAGCGCCTCACCCCGCGCCATCGCGGCGCGCGCCGCGGCAATCATCGGCGTGGTGGCGGCATGATCCAGATAGATACGGTCGGGCAGGATTCGTTCCAATTGCGTGGCCGAGGCTCCGTCCTATATAGCGCGCAACATTCTGCGCTCCACCGGCGCGTCCTCATTCCGTGGCGAGACCCAT
>JBKBTU010000032.1:0-15731 GCA_046290715.1 Sphingomonas sp.
CTCGCCCGATCCGGCGTTGGCGCGCAGGATCGAATCGACCGCCCCCTTCTGGATCAGCGATCCGCCGGTCCTGACGCCCGAGATGCGCGTCTGCGCGGTGAAGGGAATGACCTCGGCATCCGCAGGCAGCGCCGCCGTCGCGACATGGAAGGCCTCGCGTGCCAGCAGCACGATCGAGCGCCCCTCCGGCGTCTCGTCGGCGAGGCTGGCGACCAGCGCCGCTTCGGCGAGCTCCGCCGCGCTGGTGCCGCCGACCGCGCGGAATTCGGAGGCCTGGCGGTCGCCGATCGTGATCGTGCCCGTCTTGTCGAGCAACAGCACGTCGATGTCGCCCGCCGCCTCCACCGCGCGCCCGGACTTGGCCAGCACGTTGAAGCGGACCAGCCGGTCCATCCCCGCGATGCCGATCGCCGACAGCAAGGCCGCGATCGTCGTCGGGATGAGCGTGATGAGCAGCGCGGCGAGCACCGCCACCGGGATGCTGCCGCCGGCGTAGCTGGCGAAGCCCGGGATGGTCGCGACCGCGATCAGGAAGATGATCGTCAGTCCGACGAGCAGCAGCGTCAGCGCGACCTCGTTGGGCGTCTTCTGCCGCTCGGCGCCCTCGACCAATGCGATCATCCGGTCGAGGAAGCCCTTGCCCGGCTCCACCGTCACGCGCACGCGGATCTCGTCGGAAATGACGCGCGTGCCCGCGGTCACCGCCGAACGGTCGCCGCCCGCCTCGCGGATCACCGGCGCGCTCTCGCCGGTGATCGCGGCTTCGTTGACCGAGGCGACGCCGGCGACGACTTCGCCATCGGATGGGATCAGGTCGTTCGTCTCGACGAGGACGATGTCGCCGACCTTCAGCTGGCTGGCGGGTATCTCGTCATACTGCCTGCCGTCACCCTTCAGACGTTTGGCGACGAGGTCGGCCTTGGTCGCGCGCAGGCTCGCCGCCTGCGCCTTGCCGCGGCCCTCGGCCAGCGCCTCGGCGAAGGTGCCGAACAGCACCGTCAGCCACAGCCACGCCACGAGTTGCAGCTTGAAGCCGAGCGACAGGCCGTCGTGGCCGACGACCAGCAGGATCGTCATCAGCGCTGCGACCGCGGCGGTGACGAACATCACCGGGTTGCGGATCAGCTCAGCTGGGTTGAGCTTGACGAACGACGCCTTGATCGCCGGCACGACGAGGTCGGCCGTGAAAAGGCTCTTGGTCTGGGTTCTTGCCATCGGAAGGGCCCCGTCTTCAGAACAATTGGCCGCGGATCATGCTGAGATGATCGGCGATGGGACCGAGCGCGAGGCTCGGCAGGAAGGTGAGACCGCCCAGGATCAGGATGATCCCGACCAGCAGCCCGACCCACAGCCCGCCCGTCGTCGGGAAGGATCCCGCGCTTTCGGGCGTGTAGGTCTTGGCGGCGAGGCTGCCGGCGATCGCCAGCATCGGCACGATGATGAAGAAGCGGCCGATCCACATCGCGACGCCGAGCAAGCCGTTGTAATAGGGCGTGTTGGCGGTCAGCCCGGCGAACGCCGAACCGTTGTTCGCGACCGCGGAGGTGAAGGCGTAGAGGATCTCCGAAAAACCGTGCGGCCCCTTGTTGAGCGGCCCCGCCAGCCCCTGTTGCAGCACCGAGGACAGAGCGGTGAGGCCGAGGATGACGAGCGGCAGCACCGCGATCGCCAGCACCGCGAGCTTCACCTCCCGGCTCTCAATCTTCTTGCCGACATATTCGGGCGTGCGGCCGACCATCAGCCCCGCGACGAACACCGCGAGGATCGCGAACAGCAGGAAGCCATAGATCCCCGCGCCGACGCCGCCGACCACGACCTCGCCCAATTGCATGTTGAACAGCGGCACCAGGCCGCCCAGGGCGGTGAAGCTGTCGTGCATCGCATTGACCGCGCCGCACGAGGCCGCGGTGGTGACGACGGAGAACAGGGCGGACGCGGCGATGCCGAAGCGCACCTCCTTGCCCTCCATGTTGCCGCCGGCGACGCCGAGCTGGTGGAGCACCGGATTGCCCGCCGCTTCCGCGGTGTAGGCTACCGCGGTTCCGGCGAGGAACAGGATCATCATCGCGGCGAGGATCGTCCAGCCCTGGCGCGGGTTGCCCACCGCCTTGCCGAAGGTCCAGGTCAGACCCATCCCGATGACGAAGATCGACAGCATCTGGACGAGGTTGGTGAACGCGGTCGGATTTTCGAACGGATGCGCGCTGTTGGCGTTGAAGAAGCCGCCACCGTTGGTGCCGAGCATCTTGATCGCCTCCTGGCTGGCGACGGGGCCGAGCAGGATCGACTGGCGTGCCCCCTCCAGCGTCTGCACGTCGACGACGCCCGCCAGCGTCTGCGGCACGCCGCTCGCGATATAGACGAGCGTCAGCACGACCGAGAGCGGCAGCAGCAGGTAGAGCGTGATCCGCGTCACGTCGGCCCAGAAGTTGCCGATCGTCTTTTTCTGTCGCCGCGCGAACCCGCGGAACAGCGCGAAGGCGAGCGCGATGCCGGTCGCCGCCGACAGAAAATTGTGGATCGTCAGCCCCAGCATCTGGCTGAGGTTCGACATGGTGCTCTCGCCGCCATAGCTCTGCCAGTTGGTGTTGGTGGTGAAGCTGACCGCGGTGTTGAACGACAGGGTGTCGCCGACGCCGGCCAGCCGCTGCGGGTTGAAGGGCAGCACCGCCTGCAGCCGCAGCACGGCATAGGTGAACAGCATCAGCGCCGCATTGAACAGCAGCATGTGCACCGCATAGCGGCGCCACCCCTGCTCTTCGGCGGGATCGACGCCGGCGAGGCGGTAGAAGCCGCGCTCGACCGGGCCGAGCACGCGGTGCAGCGGCGTGCGCCGCCCTTCGTAGAGCGCGAACAGCCACAGGCCGACCGGCTTGGTCAGCGCGAGCAGGATGCCGGTGAAGGCGAGGATCAGGAACCAGCCCTGGAAGGTCATCGGTCCGCCTCCGTCAGAAGCGTTCGGGGCGGATCAGCACCGCCACCAGATAGACGAGAAGGCCCAGCGCGGTGACCGCGGCGAGCCAGAGGTCGAGGGTCATCGCCGCCCCCTCACGCATGGTCGCACAGGCGGACATAGGCGAGCGTCAGCGCCACCAGTCCCACCATGATCGCGATCCAGAGCAGATCCTGCATGCTGCATGTCCTTTCAGAAAGCGGCGGTCAGCGAGACGAAGAGCGTGCTGCCGGCGATCGTGCCGCTGCCGTCCTGTCCCTTGCTGAAGCTCGGCTGGAGATAGGCGGCCTCACGCCGCGAGATGTCGGTGTCGATCCAGCTGACGTTGAGCGTCAGCGGCGTGCCGCGGACGGCGTAATCGGCGCCGACCTGCCAGTCCCAATAGCGTCCGGTCGGCGCGGCACTGGTCGCATTCGGGCCGAGCCCGCGATTGCCCGCCGAATAGCCGATATGCGCCTTCGCGGTGATCGGCGTTCCCGCGACCGCATAGGCGCCATCGCCCCACAGATAGAGATTGTCCGCCTTCGCGCCGGGATGGGCGTAGGTGCCGGCCGCCGCCTGCGCGCCATTGTCGTACCAGCGGCCCAGCGCCTGCTGCTTGGGCGCATAGGCGACGCCGGCGAGCAGCGTCGCCGGACCGGCAGTGCCGGAGAGCTTGGCGAACGCCTCGGCATAGTCGGTCTTCGCGGCGCCGCCGGGATACATGTACCAGGTGAGCCCGGCATCCACCGTCGCGCTGCCGAACGCGTGCCGATAGCCGCCGATCGCGTCGAGTTCGAGGTTGGAGCCGCCGAAGGTCCCCCAGCCGGCGAGGTTGGAGGCGAAGGTGCCGAGGTACAGGCCGCTTTCGTGCGCGAGCGTCAGCGCGCCTTGCAAAGCCGGGCGCCGATCGCTCTGCGACACGCCGCGGAGCCGATAGTCGGTGAGGATCGCGACGCTGCCGCTGACCGTGAAGGGCCTGGACGTGGGCGGCGCCGCCGGATCGGCACTCTCCTGCGCCGCGGCGGCAACCGGACTGACCAGCAACACGGCGGCCGAGGCCGCGTGACGGATACGCATATTCCACCCCTTCGGGACGGCAGCCGTCCCGTGACGGCGCCTTCAGGGGTGGGCGATTAGGCGCATGCCGCGTAGCAATTCGAGATCGAAACCGGGAAAAGGCGTATAGCGCGCATATAGATGGCGCGTTTTCGTGACGGACCGGCGGGCGGATTGCTCCGCCCGCGCGTCACGTGTCAGGCGAGCGTGCGGACGTCGGGCTCGCGCGCATAGAAGCGCTGCTTCGCGGCGGCGACGAACGCCTCGCCGAGGTCGGTGACGCCCTCGCCGGGTTCCACCCCCGCCTTGGCGAGCAGCGGCTTGGCACCCTCGCTCGCGCCGATCGCCTTGAGGTGACCGAAGGCATCCATCACGAACTGCACCGCCGCGGCCTCCTTGCGCAGCGCCGCGCCGCCTTCGTCGGACAGCACCACCGCGACCGCATCGAAGATCTGCGAGGGCGTGCCGGCAAGCTGGCCGTCGGCCTTGCGGCGGCTGCCGTCGGACAATGTCGCGCCGCCGACCTTGGGGGAGACCAGCACCGGCTTGCCGCCGGCCGCATCGATCGCGGCGACCAGCGTGTCGATCGCGGCCGCATCGCTGCCGTCGGCGAACAGGATGCCGACGGCGCGACCCTCCAGCGTGTCCTTCATGTTCTTGTGGATCGACAGCGCGTCGGAGGGCGCCATGTCGACCGGCTCGCGCGCGGGGACCGCCTTTTCGGGCAGGTCGATGCCGAGCCCGTCCGCCACGCGACGCGCCAGGTCCTCGTCGACGTTGCGCAGATTGGCGACCATCCGCGGCGGCACCTGGTCGAGCACGCCGACCTTGGACAGTTCGAACACGAAGGACGAGGCGATATGCGCCTGCTCGTTCTCGGTCTGCGAACGGTAGAACAGCCGCGCCTGGCTGTAATGGTCGGCGAACAGTTCGGCACGCACGCGCAGCTTGTCGCCCTGCTCGTCCGGGCCGGTCGCCGCGTTGACCGTCGCGAAGCCGCGAGTCGGACTTTCGCGCGGGCCGCCGTCCTCGCCATGCGCGGCCAGGCTGTTGGGCTCGTAATTGGCGCGGCCCTTGGGCACGTGCGTCTGCATCTTGCCGTCACGCTGGAAGTTGCCGAACGGGCAGCGCGGCGCGTTGATCGGAATCTGGTGGAAATTGGTCGTGCCGAGGCGCGAGTTCTGCGTGTCGAGGTAGCTGAACAGCCGTCCCTGCAGCAGCGGATCGTTCGAGAAGTCGATGCCGGGCACGATGTTGGTCGGCAGGAAGGCGACCTGTTCGGTCTCCGCGAAGAAATTGTCGGGATTGCGGTTCAGCGTCAGCGTGCCGATGATCCGCACCGGCACGTCGTCCTCCGGAATCAGCTTGGTGGCGTCGAGCACGTCATAGGGCTGCGCCTGCGCGAACGCCTCGTCGAACACCTGGATGCCGAGGTCCCATTGCGGGAAGGCACCGGTGTCGATCGCCTCCCACAGATCGCGACGCTGATAGTCGTTGTCGGCGGCCTGCAGCTTTAGCGCCTCGTCCCAGATCGTCGACTGGAGACCCAGCCGCGGCTTCCAGTGAAACTTGACGAAACTGGCCTTGCCCTCGGCATTGACCAGCTTGAAGGTGTGGACGCCGAACCCTTCCATCGTGCGGAACGAGCGCGGCAGCGTACGGTCGCTCATCGCCCACATCAGCATGTGCGTCGTCTCGGGCATCAAGCTGGCCCAGTCCCAGAAGGTGTCGTGCGCGCTGCCCGCCTGCGGATAGGCGCGATCGGCCTCCATCTTCACCGAATGGACGAGATCGGGGAACTTGATCGCGTCCTGGATGAAGAACACCGGAATGTTGTTGCCGACGAGGTCCCAATTGCCCTCGCGCGTGTAGAATTTGACCGCGAAACCGCGCACGTCGCGCGGCGTGTCGACCGAACCGGCGCCGCCGGCGACGGTCGAGAAGCGGACGAAGACCTCGGTCTGCTCGCCCTTGGTGAAGACCGCGGCCTTGCTGAGATCGCTGATGTCGTCGGTCGCCTCGAACACGCCATGCGCGCCCGATCCGCGCGCGTGGACGATCCGCTCGGGGATGCGCTCGTGGTCGAAGTGGAAGATCTTTTCGCGCAGGACGAAATCCTCGAGCAGCGTCGGCCCGCGCGCGCCGGACTTCAGGCTGTTCTGGTTGTCGCTGATCGGCACGCCGTGATTGGTCGTCAGCACGGCGGCGTCGCCCGCGGCCTGCTGATGGGTTTCGCCGCCGTTGCCGGTGGTGGTGGAATGCGCCGTCATGCAGGACCTCGTTAATCTGGGTTGTTCACCCCGCTCAACGAGCCGATCCGCAAAAAGCCCCGCCGACGAACGAATCGCGTCCGATACCGGGCTCAAAGCCGGTTTTGAGATTGGCGACCAGCCAATCCCAAGCGGTACCGGCCCGCCAAAATGCGCCGTCAGCGCATTTTCAAAAGGCCCCTCAGATCGTCAGCGCGACGAAGATCGCACCGGTGCGCTCCTTGTCCTGGGCGACGTCGAACGCCTCGTTGATCCGGTCGAGATCGAAGCGATGGGTGATGAGCCTGGCTGTCTGCAATTTGCCGCGGGCGAGCAGTTCGAGCACCTCGCCCTGTTCGGGGTCGATGTCGTGATAAGCGAAGCTCGCGCTCGGGATCAGCGTGATCTCCGACATCTGGATGCGCTGCCATTCGAGCGGGATCGCGATCTCGCCTTCGTCGAAGCCGCCGACGATCACCACCTTGCCGCCGCGCCGGACCATCCGTGTCGCGAGCGGCAGCGTCTGCGGCATCGATTCGCCGCCGGCGCATTCGAACACCACGTCGGCGCCGCGGCCGCCGGTCATCGCCATGACGGCGGCGACGGGATCCTCCTCGTCCGACCGCACCGTCCGGTCGGCGCCGAGTTCGCGCGCGACGTCGAGCGAATGACGGACCGTGTCGACGATGAGCACGTCGGCGCCGCTCGCCTTGGCGAGCATCGTCTGGCCGAGCCCGATCGGCCCCGCCCCGATGATCGCGACCTTCGCATTGATCGTCAGGCCCGACAGATGCTGCGCATGCAGGCAGACGGCATAGGTGTCGAGCAGCGCCGCGTCCTCGAACCCGATCTCCTCGGGGAGACGATAGAATTTGTGCTGCGGTCCGACGACGAATTCGGCGTAGGCACGCGACACGCTGGCGCGCCGGGTCGGATAGAGATCGGGACAGCGATTGTACTGGCGCACGCGGCACCAGTCGCAATGGCCGCAGCCGAGCACCGATTCGATCAGGACGCGGTCGCCGACGGCGACGCGGGTCACGTCGGCCCCCACCTCGACCACCTCGCCCGCCATCTCGTGACCCATGATGCAGCAATGGAGGTGCGGGTCGGCTTTCCGCCAGTGCCGCAGGTCGGTGCCGCAGATCCCGGCGACGCGGATCCGCGCCTTCACCCAATCGGCGGCAGGCAGCGCCGGCTCCTCGACATCCTCGATGGCGAAGCGACCGTCGGCGGTCTTCAAGGCGGCTTTCATCGCGTCTCTCCCGAATGATGGACGTGCAATCCTGGCGCTCCGGTCGCGATCGCGCCGCTGCGCAGGCGTACGATCAGCGCGGCGCCGTCGCGGCGGCCGGCATCCCAGCGCCGCCGGGCCGAGCGCGGCGAGAAGTCCATCGCCTTGCCCGCCACCTCCTGCTGTTGGTCGGCATAGGTTACGCAGGCGAGCGTCACCGCGCGGTCGCGCAGGGCGGCATCCGCGGCATAGCGCGCCTGCCAATGGGCGATGGTACGACGCGACTGGCTGGCGAAGACGAGATCCTGCACGCGCGCGGCCATCGTCCCCAACGTATCGGGGCGGCCGCCGGCGAGCGGCAGCAGGTCGACCGCGATGCACAGCAGCGGCCCGTCGCCGGGCGCGGCGAGCACGGGGTCGAGCGGCAGATTGGCGGCGACGCCGCCGTCGACATAGGGTGTGCCGTCGATCACCACCGGGGGAAACGCCGGCGGCAACGCGCCGCTCGCGCGGATATGCGCGACGCCGACGCGCCGCTCGGCGGTGTCGAACACGGCCTCCGCTCCCGTATCGAGATCGACCGCGATCGCGGTATAGCGGATCGGGCCGTCGTTCAGCCGGTCGCCGTCGATCAGTCCCGCCAGCGTCCCCTCCAGCGGCGCGGTGTCGTAGAGCGCAGGCAGTCCCCGGCCGAACAGCGACGTACCCACCGGCGCGAACATGCCCGCGCGTCCGGCGAGCAGCGTCGTCATCGCTTCGCCTGTACGCCGCCACGTCTCCGCCGCGTCATGCCAATCGGGTGCGAGATCGCCCGGTGCCACCGGCCGCCAGAAGGCGGCGAGACGCTTGACCCGCCGGTCCGGTGCGTTGCCGGCGACGATCGCACCCGTCATCGCGCCCGCCGACGTGCCGACGATCCAGTCGGGCTCGATCCCGGCCTCGTGCAGCGCCTGGTAGACGCCGGCGTGATAGGCGCCCAGCGCATTGCCGCCGGCAAGCACCAGCGCGATCCGGCAGCCCTCGAGGCCCGCCGCCATCAGAGCGGGCGCCCCGCCTGACAGCGTTCGAGTTCGACCGGATCGTGCGCACAGGCGATGGAGACCACGCCGCGGTGCTCGATCGACAGCTGCCGCAGCCGTTCCTGGTTGGTCATCCGCTGCGTCGCGTCGACCTCCATCAGCCGCTGATAGGCGCGCAGGCCCGGCGTGCAGCGCCGCCGCGCCGCCCGCATCTCACCGCGGTAGAAATAGGCGTCGCCGGCATGGAGCAGCCAGCCGCCGTCGTCGCGGCGCACCGCGACACCGGCATGGCCCCAGGTGTGGCCTGGCAGCGGCACCAGCAGGATCTCGGGCGGCAATCCGTCGAGATCGCGCACCGCGTCGAAGCCGAACCAGCTTTCGCCCTGTGCGCCATAATGCCGCCACTGCCGTACGCCGTTCCACTGCGGTCGCCGCCAGCGGTTCTGCGCGACGATGCCGCGGTGCGGGCCGGCGGCATCGTCATATTCGCGACGCATCACGTGCACGACCGCGTTCGGGAAATCCTCGAGCCCGCCGGCATGATCGAAGTCGAGGTGGGTGACGACGATATGGCGCACGTCCGCGGGCCGATAACCAAGCGCTTCGACCTGGCGGACCGCGGTCTCCGCCTCGCGCAGGCGGATGTTGAGCATCCAGCGCCACGGCCGGGTGATGCGCGGCTCCGGCGCCCGGTGCGGATGCGCGACGTCGCGCAAGCCATAGCCGGTATCGACGAGCACCAGCCCGTGCGCCGCGGTCTCGATCAGCAGGCAATGACAGACGAGCCGGCCGAGCGGCGCGACGCTGCGCCCGTCGAACAGCGCACCGCCGAGCGGGCAGTCGGTCCCGCAGTTGAGATGGTGGATGCGCATCGTCCGGGGGCCTTTTTCGTTGCCGCCCCTCCCCAACCCGCAAAACCCGGCGTTGGTCGCGTCCGTTCGGGACAATTATCCGGGAAAAACAGTGATCTAGATCAGGACTCAAGCCATCCGTGGTGAACCGACCGCTATCCGGGGAGTTGCCGCACCGATGACGCTCCAGCCACAGACCGAGGTCACCGCCGAGCAGCGCGAGCGCGGCCTCCGCCTGCTGGTGGTCGAGGCGATCTTCTCGGGCGGCACCACCGCGCTGACCAGCGGCGTCATCCTCACCGCCTTCGCGCTGCATCTCGGCGCATCGAACGTGATGGTCGGCGTGCTCGCGGCGACGCCGTTCCTGGCGCAATTGCTGCAACTGCCCGCGATCCAGCTCGTCGAGCGCTGGCGGCGGCGCAAGCAGATCGCCGTCGTCACCAGTCTGATCGGCCGCGCCATGCTGGCGGGGATGGCGGCGCTCGCCTTCTTCAGCGGCACCACGGCCTTGCTTTTGTTCCTCGCCGCGCAGGCGATCCTGTGCGGACTGGGCGCGATCGGCAGCTGCGCATGGAACGCCTGGATGCGCGATCTCGCGCCTGATGAGCGCCTGGGCGACGTCTTCGCGCGGCGCACGGTCCGATTGACCGCGATCAGCCTGATCCTCGGTCTTGCCGCGGCGCTCGCGCTCGATCTCGCCGCGCCCGGATCGCAAGCGCGCAATCTGATCTTCGCGAGCATGTTCGCGATCGGCTGCGTCACCGGCCTCGCCAGCGCGCGGGTGGTGGCGGCGATGCCCGAACCGCTGATGCCGCCCGCGATGACGCCGGTCCCGCTCGTCGCCCTGCTGCGCCAGCCGCTCGCCGATGCCAATTTCAGCCGCCTGCTCGTCTTCGTCGCCAGCTGGCAATTCGCGATCAACCTCGCCACGCCGTTCTTCACCGTGTTCATCGTCCGCCAGCTGCACTTCAACATCAGCTTCGTCATGGTGCTCAGCGTCGCGAGCCAGATCGCCAACATCTTCGCGCTGCGCATGTGGGGGCGCCTGAGCGACCGCTTCGCCAACAAGTCGGTGCTCGCGGTCTGCGCACCTGCCTACATCCTGGCGATCGTCGCGATGATCGGCGCGTCGCAAATCGCCGACCGCGACGCGGCCAAGGCGTGGCTGCTGCTGCTCCACCTCGTGATGGGTGCGACGATCGCGGGCGTCACGCTGACCAGCACCAATATCGCGCTGAAGCTGTCCCCGAAGGGGTCGGCGACCGCCTATGTCGCGACCAATGCGATGGTGACCGCGCTTGCCGCGGGTCTGGCGCCGATCCTGGGCGGGTTGCTCGCCGATTTCTTCGCGGCGCGGCGCTTCGAGCTGGTCGCGCGGTGGAGCGGGCCGAACGGCGGCCTCGCGCTGCCGGTGACGCTGACGCAATGGGACTTCTACTTCCTGATCGCCGGCGTGATCGGCGTCTATGCGATGCACCGCCTGTCGCTGGTCGAGGAGCATGGCGAGATCGAACGTCGCGCGATGGTCGGCCAGGTACTCTTCGAAACCCGCCGTACCATCCGCAACATCTCGAGCGTCGCGGGCTTGCGGGCAGCGACCGACCTGCCCGGCGCGCTGCTGCGCGAGGCCCGCCTGCGCATGCGGCTGCGGCGCGCGCAACAGGCCAGGGAAAACGCTCACATGGATCAGCAAGTCGCTGTAAAGTAGCGTTTTTGTGGAACCCTACCCGCCAGAGCGACTTGACGTCGCATCGTATCTGGCCGGAGAGACAAAGCCATGCCGAAAACGGCGACCGTCGATGCGCCACCCGCCAGCCCCTATCTCCTCGCCTTGCGCGAAGCGCTGCGCGAACCGACCGATCCGCTCGTCCGCTTCGACGTCGGCGCGCTGGGTGTCGAGATCGTCGCAACGGGCGATTCGCTATTCGCAATCGTCCGCCGCCCCGGCGCCGGCGGTTTGGCGATCCGCGCCGCCTTCCTGCCCGGACCCTTCGACTGCACGCTCCTCCGCGCCAAGGCGGGGGAGGCCGCCCGCCTGCGCATCACCAGTACGATCGGCGAGCATGTCGTGTCGTTCACCGACCGCGCGCGACGCGCTGGAACGGCTGCGCATCGTAACCGACTTCACGCCCGCCCGCCCCACCGTGCTGCCGTTCGCCCCGCGCGACCTGTACCCGCTCGGGCGCAACGACGATCCCTTGCGCGCGCATGGCGTCGTCGAGGCCGAACAGCGCGGCATCAACACCGGCCTGCTCTATTTCCGCATCGACGAACCCGCGTTCGGCAACGTCCTCTACGTCCAGAACCTGAGCGCCTCGAACGACTATTTCCGTGCCACCGGCACCAAGCCGCGCGACATCGTCGGCGGCGCCTGGCCCGAGCTTGGCTACGAACTGCCGACGCCACCGACGAAGGCCGACCCCGCGAAGGTCGCGCTCGTCGCGGGCGAGACCGTGACGCTGTCCGACGCGATCCTGGTGTTCCGGCACGCGGCGCCTTCGCACGAGCGTGAATCGGCGCGCCAGTTCGTCCAGATGCTGGGCGACGTGTATCGCACGCTCGCGCTGCCGCCGGTCGCGTTCAGGGACTGGGTTGCGCGCGCGGAGCAATCGGCGCGCGACCTCGACGAGGCACCGGAGGCGACGATCCGTCATTACGGCCATCGCTACGTCCATCCCTATACCGCCGCCGAATATCCCGACGTCATGGTCCAGCTGTCGGTCGTCGCCGCGCTGCATGCCTGGGGGACGTGGCGCGGCGAGCCGCATCCGCTCGAAGCCGAGCTGAAGGCGGGCATCCGCAAATTCTACGACCCGGAACTGCGCACGCTGCGCCGCTATCTGCCCAACGTCGGCAAGGACAAGGACGCCGACGCCGTCGACAGCTGGTACCTCTACCATCCCCTGCTCAACCTCGGCGCGCTCGCGCTCGACGGCGACGAGGACGCACGCGCCCTGTTCCTCGATTCGCTGGGCTACGGGATCGAGGCCGCGCATCATTTCGACTATCACTGGCCCGTCCAGTACAACGTCACCGACTTTTCGATCATCACCGCGACCGCCCCGGCCGACGGGCGGGGCCAGACCGACGTCGGCGGCATCTATGCCTGGGTGATGCTCCAGGCGTTCGAGCTGACCGACGACAAGATGTATCTCGACGAGGCGCGCGCCGCGCTCGATGCGGCGATGGGCCTGCGCTTCGACGTCAACTATCAGGCCAACCTCACCGCCTGGGGCGCCGCGGCCTGCATGCGGCTGTGGCGGATCACCAATCGCGACGTCTATCGCGAGCAGAGCTACGTCTATCTCGCAAGCTTCCTGCACAATGCGGTGATCTGGGACAGCCAGATCGACCATGCCGCGCATTATGAGACGTTCATGGCGGTCACATGCCTGCAGGATGCGCCGTACATGGCGCTGTACGAATGTTTCGACAGTTTCGTCGCGTTCGAACATTATCTCGACGACGGCGGTCCGGACCTCGAGCCGGAAGCCAGGATGCTGCTCGCGGAATATTGCAAATACGCCCTCTCCCGCGCCTGGTTCTACTATCCCGACGCCCTGCCGCCCGAGGCGATCGCCGACACCCAGCGCGAGGCGAACGGCCATATCGACCGAACCCTGTCGTTCCCGCTCGAGGATCTGTATCCCGACGGCCAGCAAGCGGGTCAGGTCGGGCAGGAGGTCTATGGCGCCGGCGCCGCCTTCATCTTCGTCTCGCGCGCCTTCCACCGGATCGAGGACGCGCCGTTCCTGCTCTTCTGCGACAATCTGCTGCACGCGGTCGAGCGCACCGGGGATCGGGCGCTGACGATCCAGCTCGACGGCGGCGAGACCTGCGTCGCCAACCTGCGGCTCATCCGGCTGAAACGGCGCAAGCTGCCCAAGAGCAGCGTCACCACCGCCGGCGGCGACGCGATCCGCGCGCATGCGACGGTGCCGGACCGGATCGACTATCACGTGCCGGCGAACGGCCGGCTCGTCCTGACCTGGGAGTGATCATGGCTGACGAACGCGACCTTTCCGGCAAGCGTATCCTGCTGACCGGCGGCACCACCGGCATCGGCCGTGCGACCCTGGCGCTGCTCGCCGGGGCAGGCGCGCAGGTGCTGACCTTCGGCCGGCATCAGGCGGAACTGGACGACGCGCTCGCGAGCCTCGGCGAGGGCGCGGCCGCGTCCGGGCTGATCGCCGATTCGGCGACGCGCGACGGGATTGCGGCGGTCTTCGCCGCCGTCGACGAGCGGCTCGGCGGCATCGACGCGCTCGTCGCCTGTGCGGCGCTCGGGGCGCAGCCGATCCACGAGATGGCGGACGAGGACTGGCGCTACGTGATCGACACCAACCTCGTCGGCTATCTCGCATGTGCCAAGGAGGCGATCGCCCGGATGGAGCGGCAGGGCGGCGGCCAGCTGCTGTTCGTCGGGTCGATCAGCACCGAGATCAAGGCGGCGGGCGAAAGCGTCTATGCCGCGACCAAGGCGGGCATCCAGGCGTTCGCCGAGACCCTGCGCAAGGAGATCGCGGACAAGAACATCCGCGTCGGCGTGATCCAGCCCGGCTCGGTCGATACCGACATGCAGGAATGCAGCGAGGCCGAGAAGCGCGAAGCGGTGGCGGCGCGCGAGATGCTCCACGCCGCGGAGATCGCGGAGGCGATCCGCTTCGTCCTCACCCGCTCGCCCGCCACCGACATCGTCAATCTACGGATCGAGCCGCTGATCCAGAAGACCGCGTGAACCCCCTCAGATCTCGCTGACGAGCAGCTTGTCGATGCGGCGGCCGTCGAGGTCGACGACCTCGAACCGCCAGCCCTGTTCCTCGAAGCTCTCGCCCTCGCCGGGCAGGTGGCGGAAGGCGGCGAGCGCCAGACCAGCCACGGTCGCGTAGTCGCGGTCCTCCGGCAGATCGATGCCGAGCCGCTCGGCGAGCGCGTCCGCGGCCATCGTGCCGGCGACCAGCAGCGAGCCGTCATCGCGCACCACCACCGACGGCGCCTCGTCCGGATCGGCATCGCTGGCGAACTCGCCGGCGATCGCGGCGAGCAGGTCGGCGGGGGTGACGATCCCTTCGAAATGGCCGTATTCGTCGTGGATCAGCGCCATCGGCACCTCGGCGGCGCGCAGCGCGATCAGCGCGTCCATCGCGTCGATCCGGTCGATCACAACCGGCGCCTTGCGCATCAGCGCCTTGAGATCGATCGCCTGCCCGCGAAACAGCGCCGCGGCGATGTCGCGCGCCTGTACCACGCCGACCACCGCGTCGACCGACCCCTCCGCCACCGGGAGCCGCGTGTGCGGCGTCGCCAGCAAAGTGTCACGGATGCCGTCGGCGTCGAGCGTGCAGTCGAGCCAGTCGACCTCCGTCCGCGGCGTCATCACCTCGCGCACCGGCCGGTCGGCGAGGCGGACGACGCCAGAGATGATCGTGCGCTCATGCTCCTCGATCACCCCCGACTTGCTCGCCTCCGCGACGATCAGGTGCAATTCCTCCGCCGTCACCTGATCTTCCGATTCGCGATTGAGGCCGAGCAGGCGGAAGATCACCGCACTCGTCGAATCGAGCACCCAGACCAATGGTGCGGTGCCGATCGCCAGCCAGCGCATCGGCAGGGCCATCAGCGCCGCGATCGGCTCGGGCTTGCGTAGCGCGAACTGCTTGGGGACGAGCTCGCCGACGATCAGCGAAGCGAAGGTGGTCAGCCCGATGACCAGCGCGAACCCGACCGTCTCCGCGGTATGGGCGGTGAGGCCCAGCGCCTGCAGGCGCGCGGCGGTCGGCTGGCCGAGGCTCGACCCGGAATAGGCACCCGCCAGGATGCCGATCAGCGTGATGCCGATCTGCACGGTGGACAGGAATTTGCCCGGGTCGGCAGCGAGCGTCAGCGCGGCGCGCGCGCCCTTGCGGCCGGTGCGCGCCATCGCCTCCAGCCGCGCCTTGCGCGCCGAGACGATCGCGAGCTCGCTCATCGCGAACACGCCGTTCAACGCGACGAGCGCGAGGATGATGAGGACGTCGATCCAGGGAAAGGGCGGAAGCGGGGCCATCGGCGTGGCCCGTCTTTGCCGCACAAGCGGCGCGACGACAACCGCTTGTATCACGCCGAATCGCATATCCGCGTCAGCGGCGGTTCAGATCGCAGGCGGAACAAGCCGCTCCGGACCTGAGTTTACCCGCCCAGACGATCATGAAAGGGATGTCATGAAGAGCAAGTTTTTCGCCGCCGCGGCGCTCGCCGCGCTGGTCACCACCAGTGCCTGCACGACCGATCCGGAGACGGGCGAGCGGCGTATCTCCAAGACCGCGATCGGCGGCATCGGCGGCGCGCTCGGCGGCTATCTGCTCGGCGACCTCGTCGGCGGCCGGCGCGACCGGACCGAGAAGATCC